>CAJXAS010000108.1 GCA_913050305.1 uncultured Polaribacter sp.
AAATAATGGTTGATCAAATTCTACCGGAGAAGAATCATCAACTAAAACTTTAACAATTTTACCTGAAATTTCAGATTCAATTTCATTAAATAATTTCATAGCCTCAATAACACATACTGTATCACCAATCTTAACTTCTGTACCAACCTCTGCAAAGTTTGGCTTATCAGGAGATGGTTTTCTGTAAAAAGTACCAATTATTGGAGACTTAATAGTAATGTATTTAGAATCTTCACTTACAGGTTGTGCAGATTGCTGCGCTACTGGAGTAGCAATTGTTGGCGCTGCCACTTGTGGCATACCTTGCATAGGTGCAGCTTGAACAATAGTAGTTTCTGTTGTTCCTGAACCTGTTTTAATTGTAATTTTTACATCTTTTATTTCTAACTTCACCTCGCTAGCGCCAGATTTAGCTACAAATTTTATAAGATTTTGAATTTCCTTAATATCCATTTTTCTTATTATTTAGTTGTTATTATTATGAATTATATCCCCACTTTAAATACGCGGCTCCCCATGTGAAACCACCACCAAATGCGGCAAAAATTAAATTATCTCCTTTTTTTAATTGACTCTCGTAATCAGCTAATAAAAGTGGTAAAGTTGCTGATGTAGTATTTCCATATTTATGAATATTTATCATCACTTTTTCTGCAGGAACTCCTACTCTTTTAGCGGTAGCTTCTATGATTCTTTTATTTGCTTGATGCGCAACTAACCATTGAATATCTGGCTCTGTTAAATTATTTCTAGTCAACATTTTTTCTGCAACGTCTGCCATATTAGAAACGGCATACTTAAAAACTGTTTTTCCTTCTTGATACACAAAATGTTTTTTATTGGCTACAGTTTCTGCTGTAGTTGGCATTTGCGATCCTCCCGCTTCGATTCTTAAAAAGTCTCTTCCTATTCCATCACTTCTTAAGTATTCATCTTGCAGACCTAAACCATCATTATTTGGTTCAAATAGAACAGCTCCTGCTCCATCACCAAAAATAATACACGTTGCTCTGTCTGAATAGTCTATAATAGAAGACATTTTATCTGCACCAATTAAAAGCACTTTTTTATACCTACCAGAAGCTATATAAGCACTAGCAGTAGAGATACCATACAAAAAACTAGAACATGCAGCTTGCAAATCATAACCAAAAGCATTTGTAGCACCTATTTCTGTAGCTACATAAGCAGCAGTACTTGCAATAGGTAAATCTGGAGTTGCAGTTGCAACAATTACCAAATCTATTTCTTTTGGATCTATGTTCGATTTTTTAATCAAATCTTCAGAAGCTTTAATAGCCATAAAGGAAGTTCCTAAACCCTCTCCTTTTAAAATTCTTCTCTCTTTAATTCCTGTTCTAGAGGTGATCCATTCATCATTGGTCTCTACATAAGATTCCAACTCTTTATTTGTTAAAACGTATTCAGGAACATACTTCCCAACTGCTGATATTGCTGCAGTGATTTTTGTCATAATATTAGTTTAATATCCCGATGTTTAGGAAATTCAAAGAAATGAAATTTATTTCACTTTTAGGCGTAAAAGTTATCAAAAACGATGAAATTTAGTCTAAAAACACGAAAAAACCCTCAAAATGAGGGTTTTCTCTGTAAATAAATTCTTTTTTTTAAGCCTCTACAACTGCAGATTCTAATACTATTTGTCCTCTGTAATAAAGTTTACCTTCATGCCAGTGAGCTCTGTGATATAAGTGCGCTTCACCTGTTGTAGGATCTGTAGCGATCTGTTGATCAGATGCCTTATAATGCGTTCTCCTTTTATCTCTTCTAGTTTTGGATATTTTTCTTTTAGGATGTGCCATTTTATGTCTTTTTTTCTGTTATTAAATTCTTTAATTTATCCCACCTTGGGTCTGTTGTTTCAACAGTTTTCTCTTCTTTTATTTCTAATTGTTCTAATGCTTCAGTTTCCATCGTGCCATCTAATACTTTTGGATGCACTCTTTTATTTGGAATTCCCAACACAATCATTTCATAAATAAATTGCGCTACACTAAATTGGTATACTTCATGTGGCAAGATTAAAATCTCTTCATTCTCATCATTGTATTCTTGTCCAAATTTTACTACCAACGGCAAAGTTGCTGTAATTTCTAAATCAAAATACTCATTTGTAACATCACAAGGAACATTTACAGTTCCTGAGGCTGTAAACTCAAGCTCAAATAATGTGCTTTTTTTTACAAACTCTAAAGTAACGTTTATTGAAGACTTTTCAAACTCGTTATAATTGTATAACTCAAAGAACGTATTGTCAACTTTATATTGAAATAAATGCTTTCCTTCCTTTAATCCTACAAATGGTATGTTGAATTCTTTCAAGTCTTTCATTATCAAACATCAAATTGAGCGTGCAAAGATATAAAAAATTGTTTTTATACACTCTTTTCTTTCAAAAAAAGAATTTTATTTTTAATGCTTCACTAAAAGCGGGTTTCTAGTAAGTGTTTTGTATTCATTTCTTGTTTTAAAAATAGTAATTGCAGCAAATAGTGCTTCTTTAAATGAAGAAGAGTTTGCTATATTTTTTCCTGCAATATCAAAGCCAGTGCCATGGTCTGGCGAAGTTCTAATTTCATTTAAACCTGCCGTAAAATTAACACCGTTGCCAAATGACAATGCTTTAAAAGGTGCCAAACCTTGGTCATGGTAAGTTGCCAAAACACCATCAAACTGCTTGTATGTTTCAGAGCCAAAGAAACCATCTGCCGCATATGGCCCAAAAACTAACTTTCCAGATTCCTTAATTTCATCAATAGTCGGTTTTATTATTGCATCATCTTCTTCACCTATTACTCCCTTATCCCCGCAATGCGGATTTAATGCTAAAACGGCAATTTTTGGTTTTGTAATTCCAAAATCACTTTTCAAAGACGCATGCATTGTTGCTACTTTTTCTTTAATAAGCGCTGGGGTAATTGCTTCTGCAACCTTTGAAATAGGAATATGGCCGGTAATTAAACCAATTTTTAATTGATCTGTCATTAAAATCATTAAACTATCCCCTTCTAAATGAGCTTCTAAATATTCTGTATGTCCAGGAAAATTAAAACTTTCTGACTGAATTGTTTCCTTATTAATAGGCGCAGTTAATAAAACATCTATAGAGCCTTCTTTTAAAGACTTAACAGCTTCTTCTAAAGATTTGGCTGCATAGGTTCCTGAAGTTTTAGTTGCCTGACCTAATTCAATAGAAATCTCTTCTTTCCAAATATTTAGAACGTTTATTTTTGAATGATTTAATTGACTTATTGCAGAAATCCCATGCACAGGTAGTTCGATGTCTAAAGCTTTCTTGTGATATGAGATTACTTTGGTGGACCCAAATAAAACAGGTGTACAAAAATCTAGCATTCTTTTATCTTCAAAAGATTTTAGAATAACCTCTATTCCTATTCCGTTTAAATCTCCTATTGAAATTCCAACAATTATTTTATCAGTTTTATCCCCCATAACTCTTGTAATATACTTAATTTTGATATTCTACAAAAGTAACTAAAATTTAGGGAAATGTTTACAGGAATTATTGAGACACTTGGGGAAATTACAAACTTAGTTAAAGAACAAGAAAACCTTCACTTAACAATTAAAAGCACTATTACTAGTGAGTTAAAGATAGACCAGAGTATTGCTCATAATGGTGTTTGTTTAACGGTAGTTGGTATTAAGGATGATGAATATACTGTAACCGCGATAAAAGAAACTTTAGATAAAACAACTGTTGGGAGTTTTCAAATAAATTCTTTTGTAAACTTAGAACGTGGAATGAAACTTGGAGATAGACTTGATGGACACATTGTGCAAGGCCATGTGGACGAAACTGGCACCTGCACAGCTATTGAAAATCAAAACGGAAGCACTGTTTTTACGTTTACCTATTATTCAGAACAAAACAATATTACAATAGAAAAAGGATCTATAACAGTAAATGGTGTGAGTTTAACCGTAATAAATTCTACAGACACTTCTTTTAGTGTTGCAATTATACCTTACACTTACAACAATACTTCTTTTAAGAATTTAGCATTAACCGATACCGTTAATTTAGAGTTCGATGTAATTGGGAAATATGTTAGCAGATTAACTAACAATAAGTAGAATAATAGAAACGCCTCCATACAAAAGACTAGTATTGATTGTAAAGAAATTTATTTTTATAAAATTTTACTAAAACAACATAATTTAGGTATAGATAATTCCTTACTAACTCTCCATTACATGCCTTGCGCTATCTGAAACTATAACAAAATAAACACTGCTTAAAAAGGCTATTAAACTTGCACTCTTTGTGTTCTTTTTAGCATATCTCTTTTTATAGAAAACACCATAGGCTTCAACTTTATAAATGGCAAATCTTTAGTGAGCTGTTCTTAAAACAGCACAATAAATAGAAATGCTCGTTAATTTATTAAGAATCCTAAAAAAGGATAAAAAAGAACAAAAAAAGAACAAAAAACATATCTAGAAACATATTTTGCCTAAATAAAGAACAATAAAACAGTCTTGTAAAATTACTTTTACTAAAACTTAACCATCGATTATATTAAAAATGAATACGGGTGTTACAAAGAACAATCATTACTTAGAAATATCCTTTAATACGCCATCTTAAACAATGGCATTACTTTTTTAATAATATTCTAAATTTTTATTTTTAAATTAAACGATAGGTTGCAAAAAGAAAGACATGAAAGTAAGAACTCAAATAGCTGTAAAAACAGCTAATTCTGGAATTAGAGTTGTAATGCTACCAGACATTTTGTATTTAAAATCTGAAGGGAGATATACAATTATTAGCTTAAAAGATAATACGTCTTTAGTAGCTTGTAAAAATCTTGGAGTCTATGAAGAGCTTTTTAAAGATATTAACTTTATTAGGGTACACAACAGTTATATTGTAAACTTTCAGTATCTCAATCAAATTATTAGAGATTCAGGTGGGCAGTACTGCGTTTTATTCAATGAAAAAATGATTCCTATCTCTAATAGAAAATTCAGCGGAGTTAAAGAGCATCTCCATTATTAAAGATTGTTTCATATTCTGTAAATAACATCCTATTTAATGCTATTAAATATCAATATAGGTTTAAAAAGTATACTTTTTAAACCTCTGAAAAACCTTAAAAGACTACTCATAAAAGTTTTAAATTGGTTTCTTTACTATTTAGATAAAGCATAATAAAAGTTTCTTTTCAAAGACATACAAAAATAATCAGTTATTACAAAAAAACGTCATTTATTGATTTTTTAAAGTATAAATTAAGGAATAAAGTACATTGGAGTACTAATAGTATTTTCAGATGACCGACAACCCTAGTCCAAAATTGGAACAAATAGCAGTTCATACAATTACCAATGGAATCCAAATTATAACTATATCTAATATTATTTATCTAAAATCAGACCATAAAAAAACAATCATAAGTTTAAAAAATTCTGAGGAAGTATTTGCATCTAAAAGTATTGGTGCATTTGAAATTCTATTAAAAAACAATGAATTCTTAAGAGTTCACAAAAGCTATATTGTAAACCTAGAACATCTTATTTCCATTGACAAAAACCTAAATGGCCATTACTGTTTATTATATAGTAATAAAATAATTCCAATATCAGTCAGAAAATTTAGAATAGTAAAAGAACGTCTAGAATACTAATACAATTCTCTTTTTTTAAAGCTTGTTTTACAACACATAATAATTCCACTTTTAAAAGTATAAACAAACTATAAGTTCGCTTTTTTGTCTTTTTATCTTTGATTTTTTATCCGAAAAATAAGACTCCAAGCTATCAGCTTTTTTTATCTCAGAAGTAATCTCAATTCAAACTACTATTTTCCCACCTGATTAAGATAAATTTAATCTCCGAAAAATACGTATTTCAATCACATATTACATTTTATAATCAACTATTACACTTAATGTTCAGAGCTATTGTTTATCTGTTTATTTGTAGAAGAGTATAAGTAATAGATAATTAATTACACACTCTAAAAACAATGTTTTAAAATGATTGAACGTTTTTTATATTAAAAAGTAAACCGAACCCTTTTGGGTTTAGGGCTTGCTACGTGGTAAAAAAAGAACGTCTAAAACTGTTTTTTTCTGTACTAAAAAGTTTGAGAATACCTTAAGCTAATCTTTAAATGAAAGAATAAAACTTATACCAAGCTATTAGAAACTTAATGTGACTAGTAGCGGCGAAGCCATTTA
>CAJXAS010000109.1 GCA_913050305.1 uncultured Polaribacter sp.
GCAACTCACCAATAACCACTAAATCTTGTGGTGTAATTACCCAAACAACTTCACCTTTATTAATAGGGTCTAATTTTGCTATTTGCGTACCTACATTTCCTGATGGATGTGGCCCTGAAACCTTGTGTAATTCTATTCCTTTTAAATTAGCCAAAGGAGAAGTAGTATTTGCCCCAACCGAGACATGCACTAAACCTTCTGTTAATTTAGAAACAGCTGTTATTGCCGCTTGCAATTCTGCTTCCTTTCCTGCTAAAGTATATTCTAAATCAGCTGCTAAAGGTGCACTTGCATAGGCAGAAATAAAAATTGCTTTTGGTGCTTGATTCGGATTTGCAACAACATCATATGGACGTTGCTTTACAAATGGCCAACAACCTGAAGCAAATAAATGATTCTTAACCTCTTCTGCAGACATTGCATCTGCATCTTTAGCTCCAAAATCTTTATAAACTTGCGTTGCATCTGCCGCAATTTTTACTGCTAATACTTTTCTTCTTGCTCCGCGTATTACCTCTGTAACTTTACCAGAAACAGGACTTGGAAATAAAATGCGCTCGTCACTTTTTGAATAAAAAAGTGTGTCTCCTGCTTTTACCTCTGCTCCTTCTTTAGCTACAAGTTTAGGCGTAATTCCGTGAAAATCTTCTGGCTTTACCGCATAAACACTACTTTGAGAACTGTTAGTAGTCTTTTTTTCTGCAACGCCAACAAGCTTAATATCTAAGCCTTTTTTAATACGAATGTCTTTTGACATAGTAAATTGTAATGTTTAGTTATCTAAAAAAATCATGCAAATTTAAAGATTTTGTGAATGAAGACTGATATAATTAACACTTAATATTCGTTAAATTTACTTATTTATATCTATTCTAAATAGTTTTATTTTGGAAAGCAAAACACCATTTTCCAAAAAAAATAATACGAATTACTAAAGCCTTAGAAATGATCTCTAAAAAAATCATATTCTTTGAATTTAAGTACATTTTATCTTGAATAATTAATTTATAATATAAACAGTTATCTTATTTGTAAAGAACTATGTATCTATTAATTTTCCTATTTTTGATAAATATCTATAACGAAAAAATGCAAAAAAAAATAACTTGGCTTTTATTGCTTTTAATTACTTCTTTAAATGCACAAAATATAAAGTCCATTCAACTAAGACCACTGCAAGAAAATACATTTTCTTCTATAGTGCCTTTAGGTAGCCTCTTAAGGTTATCTTTTGATGATTTAGATGCAGATAGCAAAGAATACCAATATAAAATAGAACACATGACACATGATTGGCAAAAAAGCAGGTTGCTTTCGAGTCAGTTTATAAATGGTTTTGACCAAAACACTATTATTAATGTTACCAATTCTTTTAACACACTGCAAAATTATAGTCATTATTCTGTTAGAATACCAAATATAAATACTGTAATTACCAAAAGCGGCAATTATCTTTTATCTGTTTTAAACATCTATGATGATGTTGTGTTCACAAGAAGATTTGTATTGTATGAAAAAAAGACAACAATAGGAGTTGCTGTAGATAGAAGTAGAAATATAAAAACAGTAAAAACACAACAAACCGTTCAGTTCTCCATAAATCACCCAAGTATTAGAATAAACAATCCAAGCCAAGAAATACATGTTGCTATTATTAAAAATAATAATTGGAATGAAATTATAAACAACATACAACCTACTTTTTTTAAACCTAATCAACTTTTATATACGTACACAAATAAGACAAATTTTTGGGGAGGAAATGAATATCTAAATTTTGACAGTAAAATTATTAGAAATAAAAGTTTAAACATTGTAAAAATAACAAAAGAAGATGTTTACAACCATTATCTATACCCGTTTACCTTTAATAAGTTTGCTAAATACACGTATAGCCCCGATATTAATGGCCAATTTGCAATAAGAACATTAGAAGGTAATGATAACAATACAGAAGCTGATTATGCCTTAATGCATTTCACCATAGAAGTAAACGCACCGTTTAAAGAAAAAGAAGTATACGTTTATGGTGCTTTTAATGACTTTTTTATTTCTAACGAAAACAAGATGCATTATAACCCTGAAAACCAAACATATACTGCACAAATATTACTAAAACAAGGGTTTTATAATTATACTTTTGTTACCATTGGCAAGGACAATGTTATAAATACAAATGAAATTACTGGTACTTTTTTCCAAACTGAGAATGAGTATACGGTACTTGTATATTATAAACCTAATGGCGGTTTATATGACCGTGTTATTGGCGTTGGACAAGGATATTTCAATCAAAATAGATAATTAGAAATTTGATTTGTAAATACAAATCAAAAAAGCTATATTTACTTACGTATGATTCAACAAATTACTAAAGGCATAAAAATATCTGTAGAAACAAACTATAACGGCACCAGTTATAGGAATAATAAACTGTACTATATTTTTACCTATACCATCTCAATAGAGAACAGAAGTTTAGAAACCGTGAAGTTAACGGATAGATTCTGGACAATTTATGACTCTTTAAACGGAACAGAAATTGTAAGTGGAGAGGGTGTTGTTGGCCAAACACCAACCTTATTACCAGATGATAATTACACATACAAATCTGGTTGTTTTTTAGAATCTAACCTTGGTGCAATGAAGGGTTTTTACACGATGATTAATTTAGAAACCTACGAGCAATTTAAAGTATATACACCTAATTTTCAACTAATAACACCCGTATTATTAAATTAATAAAGCCTAAAAAAAAAGTCGCTAAAATTAAAGACCCTGCATGTTTAAATTGTGGACACCCATTTCGCGGACAGGAAAAATACTGCCCAGATTGTGGACAAGCAAATAAGGGAAATAAAATAACTTTTGGTAATTTTATTTATGAAATTTTCAATGGATTATTTAGTTTTGATACAAAATTTTGGAGAACTTTAATTCCTCTTTTAACAAGCCCTGGTAAAATAACTAAAGATTATAAAGAAGGTAAAAGGAGTAGGTACTCAAATCCTTTTCGTTTTTATATTACCGCTTCAATTATTTTTTTCATTGTTTTAGGTTTTTCTAATGGATTTGACAAATACCAAGACTTAACAAGCACAGCTGTTAAAAAAGAACTGAATATTGAAGAGGTGCTTAATAGCAAAGAAATTAAACCCGACTCGATAAAAAAGATTGTTGAAAAAGAATTTCGTAAATCGCTTTACTTTGCGATGCCTGATAAAAATAAAAAAGAAATTATAGATGAAATAGAAGCACAAACTAAAGATACTACTAAAAGAATAAAGTTTAATAAAAAAAGCTTTTCTTTTGACAATACAAAAATAGATGCTTTTTTAAAATATCAAAAAAAAGAACCAAATATAGCTACAAATGCAGCTTTAGATTCTTTAAACTATCCTAAAGATTTTGAAAATAGATTTTTATATGAACGCTCGAAAACCATAAGGCAAGTTTTTAAAGATCGTGATAGCATCGATAAGTTTTCTAACCAAGCCTTATCTTATGGATCTGTTTCTTTATTTATATTTCTTCCTTTCTTTACCTTATTTCTAAGACTTTTTTACATCCGAAGAAAATACACCTATGTAGATCATTTAATCTTTGTGTTTCATACCCAAACCATCTTTTTTATAATACTGACACTGGTTATAATACTTAGTATTTTTGCAAATACACAAGATTTATGGATTTTTATATTTATATTTTTAGCGTACTTATTTCTAGCAATGAAAAAATTTTATCAGCAAGGATACCTAAAAACATTTGTAAAATTTTTAATGTTAAACTTTGTTTATTTAATTTTCGGCAGTCTTGGAGCCTTTTTTGTTACCCTCATTTCTTTTGCTATTTATTAAGTAATACGCAGCTTTAAAATATCGAAAAATAAGAATCCATAAAAGAGTATCGATTTACTACTACAACCATTTACTCAAACAAATTACTAACTTAAGGACAGTTACTAAATTTCCCAAAATTAAATATTTCTAAATTTCATGAGAATTAGTATAAAGTATCTTTAGGATCCTTTTGAAATATAAAGACGCTTTTTAATAAAATTCATTACTTTTGTGCAACTTCAGGATGATTTCTTTCCCACGCTGAATTTTCGGAACTCCGAAAGGATAAAGGTAGAACAGGAATGGTTATTTAATTATAAACATTTAAAACGATTACAAAATGGCAAGAGGATTTTTTAATGTTCCAAAAGCAGTGAACGAACCCGTAAAAGGATATGCTCCAGGTTCTCCAGAAAGAGAAGAAGTATTAGCTACCTATAAAGCAATGTTTAACAGCAATATTGATGTGCCAATGCATATTAATGGAAAAGAAGTTAGAACAGGAAATACAAAAAATATTACACCTCCTCATGATCACAAACATGTAGTTGGACAATACCATACTGCAGACAAAAAACATATAGATGAAGCAATTGCAACAGCCTTGGCTGCAAGAGAGGCTTGGTCTAGCGTTTCTTGGATGGAACGTGCTTCTATCTTTTTAAAAGCTGCTGAATTATTAGCAGGACCTTATAGAGCTAGAATGAATGCTGCAACAATGCTTGCACAATCTAAAAACGTATTTCAAGCAGAAATTGATGCTGCCTGTGAAATGATAGATTTCTTTAAATTTAACGTAGAGTATATGACTGATATCTTTAAGGATCAGCCAGCATCTTCACCAGGAGTTTGGAACAGAGTTGAATACAGGCCTTTAGAAGGTTTTGTATATGCAATTTCTCCTTTTAACTTTACCTCTATTGCTGCAAACTTACCGGCATCTGCTGCTTTAATGGGAAATGTTGTTGTTTGGAAGCCTTCAGATCATCAAGCATATTCTGCACAAGTAATTGTAGATTTATTTAAAGAAGCTGGTTTACCAGATGGTGTTATAAATGTAGTTTACGGAGATCCTGTTATGATTTCTGATACCGTATTAGCGTCTCCAGATTTCTCTGGATTACACTTTACAGGATCTACGCACGTTTTTAAAGAATTATGGAAACAAATTGGAAATAATATTCACACATATAAAACATACCCAAGAATTGTTGGAGAGACTGGTGGAAAAGATTTTATCTGGGTACACAATTCATCAAACCCTTTGCAAGTTGCTACGGCAATGACAAGAGGAGCTTTTGAGTACCAGGGTCAGAAATGTTCTGCTGCTTCACGTTCATACATTCCTGCTTCACTTTGGCCAGACGTTAAGAAGCATTTAATTGCACAAGCAAGTGAATTAAAAATGGGCTCTCCAGAAGACACTTCTAACTTTGTAAATGCAGTAATACATGAAGGTTCTTTTGATAAAATTGCAAGCTATATAGATGCTGCAAAAACAGACAAAGACGCAGAAATTATTATTGGTGGAAATCATGATAAGTCTGTTGGTTACTTTATAGAGCCAACAGTAATTGTTAGTAATTCTCCAAAATATGCAACGATGACTACTGAGTTATTTGGCCCAGTAATGACTGTGTATGTGTATGAAGATACTGAATGGGAATCTTGCTTAAAGTTAGTTGATGAATCTACGGAATATGCGCTAACAGGTGCAATCTTTTCTAAAGATAGATATATAGTAGAGAAAGCTTCTAAAGCGTTAGAAAATGCGGCAGGAAACTTTTATATTAATGACAAGCCTTCTGGTGCAGTTGTTGGTCAGCAACCATTTGGTGGAGCGAGAGCTTCTGGTACAAATGACAAAGCTGGTTCTGCACAAAACTTATTACGTTGGACTTCTGTTAGATTGATCAAAGAAACTTTTATTTCTCCTGTAGATTATAAATATCCTTTTTTAGGATAAATCATAAATAAGTATATTTTAAAAAGCCTCATCTATAAATAGATGAGGCTTTTTTATTTCAGGTATCTTTCCAATAAGCACTTTTTACCAAACAACTAATAAATCAGTATTTATTAATATTTTCAATTTAGGCTCCGTACAAAATAAATAACCCAGGTAATAATTTTGTAATTTCTAAACTTCAAAGAGGTTTTTGATAATCAAGGATATGAGGTGAACATATAAAAAAAATCAGACTAATGAAGTCTGATTTTTTTATATTTTTCAGTATTTAGTGTACCTAGTCAAAGTCTTGGTTTTGACCAGCTATAACATATTGAGCATTGTATAAAACTTTTCCTGAATCATCTACTAACATTGCTAAAATCCCCGTATTTTCAGGTACTAAAACATCATAAGAACTAAGATCTACGCTAAATGTTT
>CAJXAS010000110.1 GCA_913050305.1 uncultured Polaribacter sp.
TATCTATTCGCATTAAGGCATTTTTAAGGTCTCTAATAAACTTCTCTTGTCTTATGGCAAGTTGCACATTAGCTTCTTTACTCATTACTTCAGAACCTTCGTCAAAAGATTTAAATGACGGTGATGTATCATCTGTACCGTTTCCCGCGTTATTTTTATAAGCACTCTCTAATGAAGCTAAATCTGCCTCTGCTCTTGTTATTTTTTGATCAATAATTACTCTGAACTCCTGTAAATCTTCGTCTGAATATCTTAATTTAACGTCCAACATACTGTTACATTTTTTCGATTAATATTCTACTTTTAATGGTATCAAATTCAATTTCTGTACCATTGCTTAACTCATCTACAAAAACCAATTCCTTAGTTAATGTTTCACTCATAATATATTCTTTATTATCAGAAATAGACTTTTGTAAGTTTTCAAAATTTAAAATCGTTAACTTTATTTTATCTGTTACTTCTAAACCTGTATCTTTTCGAGCGTTTTGAATTCTGTTTACCAATTCTCTAGCAACTCCTTCTTTTCGCAACTCTTCAGAGATAGTAACATCTAAAGCAACTGTTAACAAACCTTCATTTGCAACCAACCAACCTTCTATGTCTTTAGATGATATTTCTACATCTAAGACATCCAAAATAATATTTTTCTCGTTAACCTCAATAGAAATGTGTTTATCTTTCTCTATTTTGTTAATATCTTCTTGGTTGAATTTTTGAATTTCAGCAGCTACAAGACGCATATCTTTTCCAAATTTAGGACCTAACGTTTTAAAATTAGGTTTAATTTGTTTAATTAAGATCTCTGATGCATCGTCTAAAATCTGAATTTCTTTAATATTTACCTCATTCTTAATTAGGTCTGCAACAGCTAAAATAGCCTCTTTTTGCGCTACACTGTCAACAGGAATCATTATTTTTTGAAGTGGTTGTCTTACTTTTATCTTCTCTTTTGCTCTCAACGAAAGTACTAAAGAAGAGATGGTTTGCGCACTTTCCATTTTGTGCTCTAACCCTTTATCTACAAAGCTTTCATTATAGACAGGAAAATCTGCTAAATGAATACTTTCTGAGGTTTCTTTCTTAGTTACAGAGTTTAAATCTTGGTACAATCGATCCATAAAAAACGGTGCAATTGGTGCGCCTAATTTTGCGATTGTATTCATACATGTATACAAAGTTTGATACGCAGAAATTTTATCTGTCTGGTAATCTCCTTTCCAAAAACGTCTTCTACTCAAACGAACATACCAGTTACTTAAATAATCTTGTGTAAAGTCTGATATTGCTCTTGCAGCTCTTGTAGGTTCATATGCTTCATAAAACTTATCTACTTTATGAATTAAAGTGTGTAATTCTGATAAAATCCAACGGTCTAATTCTGGTCTTTTTTCTAAAGGAATATCTGCTTCTTCATATGAAAAACCATCAATATTTGTGTATAGAGTAAAAAATGAATACGTATTGTATAATGTTCCGAAAAACTTACGTTTCACCTCTTCAATTCCGTCTAAATCAAATTTTAAATTATCCCAAGGATTTGCATTTGCGATCATATACCATCGGGTTGCATCTGCACCGTATGTTGATAATGTTGTAAAAGGATCGGTTGCATTTCCTAAACGCTTAGACATTTTATGTCCATTTTTATCTAAAACCAAACCGTTAGAAACTACGTTTTTGTACGCTACAGAGTCAAAAACCATCGTTGAAATTGCATGTAAGGTATAGAACCAACCTCTTGTTTGGTCTACTCCCTCTGCAATAAAATCTGCTGGAAAAGATTCATTTTCGTCAATTTTCTGTTTATTTTCAAACGGATAATGCCATTGTGCATAAGGCATAGAACCAGAATCGAACCAAACATCAATTAAATCACTTTCACGTTTCATTGGCTTTCCCGAAGCAGAAACTAATACTATTTCATCTACAATATTCTTATGTAAATCTATTTTTGCGTAGTTTTCTTCAGAATTATTTCCAACTTCAAAATCTTCAAAAATATCTTTTGCTAAAACGCCAGCTGCAACAGCTTTTGCCATCTCATTTTTTAATTCTTCAACAGAACCTAAACAGATTTCTTCTTTACCATCTTCTGTTCTCCAGATTGGCAAGGGAATTCCCCAATATCTAGAACGCGATAAGTTCCAATCATTTGCATTTGCCAACCAGTTTCCAAAACGCCCAGTTCCTGTAGACTCTGGTTTCCAGTTAATAGTTTTGTTTAAACTATGCATTCTATCTTTTACATCGGTTACTTTAATAAACCAAGAATCTAATGGATAGTATAAAATTGGTTTATCGGTTCGCCAACAATTAGGATAACTGTGCTTGTATTTTTCTACCTTAAAGGCTTTATTTTCTATTTTTAATTTAATAGCTAGCTCAACATCAATAGATCTTTCTGGTGCTTCGCCATCTGCATAATATTCATTCTTTACATATTTACCAGCAAATTCACCCATTTCTGGTCTAAATTTTCCTTGTAAATTTACTAACGGGACTAAATTATCATTAGCATCTTTTATTAACATTGGTGGAATTTCTGGTGATGCTTGTTTTGCAACGATCGCGTCATCTGCCCCAAAAGTTGGCGCTGTATGTACAATTCCTGTTCCGTCTTCTGTGGTAACAAAATCTCCTGCAATTACTCTAAAAGCATCTTCAGGATTGTCATTTGGAAGACAATAATCTAAGATTTGTTCGTATCTAATATCTACTAAGTCTTTACCTATAAATTCTTTTATTACATAAAAAGGTATCTTTTTATCGCCAGAATTATAATCATTTAAGGTATTTAGATCTTCAACTTGAAAATTATTTTTACCTGCAAACTGTTTTCCAACTAGTTTTTTAGCTAAAATTACATTTATCGGTTCAAATGTATATTGATTAAAGGTAGACACTAAAACATATTCTATTTTAGGGCCAACTGTTAATGCGGTATTACTTGGCAACGTCCAAGGAGTTGTTGTCCAAGCTATAAAATAAACCGTTCCTTCGTTTTGTAAAAAGTCTGGCAATGTGTTTTCTATCGCTTTAAATTGTGCAACAACCGTTGTATCTGTAACGTCTTGGTAGGTTCCTGGTTGGTTTAGTTCATGAGAACTTAAACCCGTTCCTGCTTTTGGCGAATATGGCTGAATTGTATAGCCTTTGTAAATTAATTTTTTATTATAAATCTCTTTTAGCAACCACCAAACAGATTCCATATATTTTGGCTCATAGGTAATATATGGGTCTTCCATATCTACCCAATATCCCATTTTCTCTGTTAAATCATTCCAAATACCTGTATAACGCATTACTGCTGTTCTACAAGCGGCATTATAATCTTCTACAGAAATTTTTTGACCAATGTCTTCTTTGGTAATACCCAATTCTTTTTCTACTCCTAATTCTATAGGTAAACCATGGGTATCCCAACCAGCTTTTCGCTTTACTTGGTATCCTTTCATGGTTTTATAACGTGGGAAAATATCTTTA
The DNA here is from genome assembly GCA_913050305.1 of uncultured Polaribacter sp. GTDB lineage: Bacteria > Bacteroidota > Bacteroidia > Flavobacteriales > Flavobacteriaceae > Polaribacter. The sequence goes on from CAJXAS010000110.1 coordinate 3,487, forward strand.
ATAGCGCGCGCTAACACATGGTGTACTCCCGGTAATCCATTTGCAGAAGGGGGTCCTTCAAAGAAAACATAAGGCTCTGCGCCTTCTCGAGTAGTTACACTTTTTTCAAATATCTTATGCTCTTGCCAGTAATCTAGAATTTCTTCTGCTACTTTTGGTAAGTCAAGTCCTTTATATTCAGGGAATTTCGCGCTCATTATGTATTGTTTCTTATAAGAATGCGAAATTAATCAATTTTTTGAGTTTGATGGAGAAATTAGATAGCAAAGTTACAGAGTTGCAAAGAAATTGAAATTGTCACTTTTACAAACGAACACATTTAAAAGGTGTTTCTTACCTTCTTTTTTAGTTTGAATCAAAGCAATTAGAAGCACTACTTCTTTGCATAAAAGGAATAAGAAAACAAGCTTTTTAAAATCAATTTACATTCCTTTCTCTTTTTTCACTCTATCATATGCCTCTTGAATACTTTGAAATTTTTCATTAGCTCCTTTTAAATGCTCTTTTCCTAAACCTACTAATTTATCTGGATGGTATTTCTTAACCATTTTTCTGTACGCCTTCTTTACTTCATCGGTAGAAGCAGATTTTGTAATTTCTAAAATTTTATATGCATTGTCAGATTCATCATAAAACATTGCCTTTATAGAGGTATAATCTCTATCGTTAATATACAAATAACCCGCAATTTTTCTTATTTCTTCCACTTCACTCTCTGTAACAAAACCGTCTGCTTTTGCAATACCAAATAAGAAATGAAGCAATTGTAAACGAGAAGCATGTGGCATATGACTTCTTATTTGCATACAAACTTGCCTTGCAGAAATTTCTTTTTTAACAATACCTTTAAAAAGTTTAAAAGCACTGTTTGCCCTTTCTTTACCATACATTCCTGTGAATTGTGCTCTCACAAAATCCAATTCTTTCTGGTCTATTCTGCCATCTGCCTTAATAACAATAGAGGCCAAAACAAGTAAACTCATTTCAAAATCTCCAGATTGTGTGTCAGCGCCACCTCTGCTACTGCTACCCGCGCTTTGTTGATACTCTCTTTGTTCTTCGGTTAAATCTGCTTCAGAAAAACCACCTACAAAACTACCAATAGCAAACCCCAACGCAGCACCAATTGGGCCACCGAAAGTAAATCCTAAACCTGCTCCTAACCATTTTGTAAAATTTCCCATAATTCTTTTTTATATTTTTCAAAGATATGAAAAACAGCATTTTTAGGACTATTTTAAAAGCATCAATTTTATTGATATTTGAATTGCAACAACGTTCCCTTTAAAGTTGACTATTGTTGAACTTATTCTTATCTTTGCCTTTTAAAATAATAACATTTATGTATCCAGAAGAATTAGTAAAACCAATGCGCGAAGAATTAACTAACGCAGGTTTTGAAGCATTATATACAAGTAAAGACGTTGATAACGCAATGTCTAAAAAAGGAACCACTTTAGTAATGGTAAACTCAGTTTGTGGTTGTGCAGCTGGTACTGCAAGACCGGGAGCAATTGCTTCTTTAGCTGCAGAAAAGACGCCTACTAACTTAACCACTGTTTTTGCAGGTGTAGAAAAAGAATCTACACAAAAAGCAAGAGAGTTTATGATTCCTTTTCCAGCATCTTCACCAGCAATTGCATTGTTTAAAGATGGGAACTTAGTGCACATGTTAGAGCGCCACCATATAGAGGGTAGATCTGCACAAATGATTGCTCAGAATTTAGCGCAAGCTTATGATGAATTTTGCTAGTATCATTTTAAATAAAGACTTTTAAAAAAAATCCACTCTGTTTAGAGTGGATTTTTTATTTTTACAAAACCACCTGAATATTATTATACTTATATTTCGCGATATGTGGTTTGCAATCATAAAATAATGGACAAAGAGAAAATTATTACTACGACCATTGCCTTTGTAAAAAAGGAATTAAAAAATGCCGAAGGCGGCCACGATTGGTTTCATATAGAGCGCGTTTTTAAAAATTCAATTTTAATTTCTAAAGATGAAAAAGTAGATGTCTTTGTAGTTTCTTTAGCAGCCCTTTTGCATGATATTGCAGATCCTAAATTTTACAATGGAGATGAAACTGTTGGACCAAAAGTAGCAACTAAGTTTTTAAAAGAACAAGAGGTGCATGAGCAAATTATAAATCATGTGGTAAATATTATAAAACACATTTCTTTTAAAAATTCTTTTGATAAAGAATCTAAAAAATTTACTTCTATAGAATTAAAGGTTGTGCAAGATGCAGACCGGTTAGATGCAATTGGTGCTATTGGCATTGCGCGTTGTTTTAATTACGGCGGATTTAAAAACAGGGGGTTGTACGATCCTGAAATTATTCCGAATTTAAATATGACAAAAGAGCAATATAAAAATTCTGATGCCCCAACGATTAATCATTTTTATGAAAAATTATTATTGTTAAAAGATAGTATGAACACCCTTTCTGGAAAGAAAATAGCCGCACAAAGACACGCTTTTATGGAAACATATCTGAAGCAGTTTTATGATGAATGGGATGGTTTAAAGTAATTTAATTTTCATTCGCTGCCTCTAAAGCTGTAATTTTATACTCTAAAACTGAGAGCTCCTCTGCCTTTTCTATAATTTCTTCTACTGTTAAATTAGAATTGGAGTTTATAAAGTTTAAAGTATCAAAACTTTTAAAAGTATAATAGCTTAGTGTTTCTTCAATTTTATCTTTGCTAGTTT
>CAJXAS010000111.1 GCA_913050305.1 uncultured Polaribacter sp.
TAAACAATTGGCTAAGGAAATTTCAAAGTTATTAGATTCCCCAAAACATTATCAATTTGTAGCTAACGCATGTCAAAAACGAGCAGCTAAATATGATATTCATAAAATGGTTGACCAACACATAAATATTTATAAAAGTATGTATGAAGCCTAAAATTATCCGGATAACTACTGTAGCATTATCCTTAGATTATTTACTAAAAGGGCAACTGGCCTTTTTAAATACTGGCTTCGAAGTAGTAGCCGTTTCGGGAAAAGACAGTCATTTAAAAAATGTTGCTTTAAGAGAAGGTGTGCGGGTAGTTAATATTTCAATGCAACGAGCCATAAGTCCAATTAAAGATTTGATTTCGTTATGGAAACTGTACCATTTGTTTCGAAAAGAAAAACCTCAAATAGTACATTCTATAACCCCAAAAGCGGGTTTACTGAGCATGATTGCTGCTCGTTTCTCCGGAATCCCTATTCGAATACATACGTTTACAGGATTAATTTTTCCTTCAAAAACTGGAATCATGCAAAAAATTCTTATAGGAACAGATCGGTTGCTGTGCACTTGCGCAACCCATGTATATCCTGAAGGAGAAGGGGTGAAAAAAGATTTAATTAATTATAAAATTACAAACAAACCTTTAAAGATATTAGCAAATGGAAATGTAAACGGCATCGATACTAGTTTTTTTTCTCCCTCTAATTTTTCAGAATCTGAGAATGTAAGATTGAAGAAACAGCTAGGGGTTAATAAAAATGATTTTGTATTTATTTTTGTGGGTCGTTTGGTCAGCGACAAAGGTATTAATGAGTTAGTGACCGCTTTTGATAAATTGTGCAATACAAAGTTTAAAAATAAAACTCCAAAACTATTATTAGTAGGGCCCTTTGAAAGTGACTTAGACCCCCTTCACTCTCATAGTTTGACAACAATACAGCAAAACCCAAATATAATCTCGGTTGGTTTGCAACAAGATGTACGCCCTTATTTCACCATCAGTGATGTGCTCATATTCCCAAGTTATCGCGAAGGTTTCCCAAATGTAGTCATTCAAGCAGGCTCCATGAGCTTACCAAGTATCGTTACCAATATTAATGGCTGTAATGAGATAATAATAGCAGGTGAAAATGGCTGGATTATTCCTGTGAAAGATGAGGTAGCTATTTTGAATGCCATGCAAAATTGTTTAATGAATACGATAGAATTAAATAACCTATCGAAAAACACCAGAAACTTAATTGTAAGTCGTTACGAACAAAAAGTTGTTTGGGAAGCCTTGTTAAAAGAGTATCAGTTGTTAGCATATGAATTTGAAAACAAGTAAGACAAGATGTATCCCTTTTTTATAAAACCAATATTAGATTTTTGTATTGCATTATTTGGGATACTGATAGCCTTGCCAATATTAATTCTAACAGCCCTCCTATTGGCCATTACAAATAATGGAAATCCCTTTTTTTTTCAAATACGTCCAGGAAGACATGAAAAATTATTTAAAATCATAAAGTTTAAAACCATGACAGATGCAAAAGGTGTGCATGAAAACTTATTGCCAGATAACCAACGTTTGACGAGGGTAGGTAGTTTTGTTCGTAAAACTTCTTTAGATGAAATCCCGCAATTGTTTAATGTACTAAAAGGAGAAATGAGCTTGATAGGTCCAAGGCCCTTATTGCCGGAATATTTACCCTTGTACAACGATATCCAGAAAAAAAGACACCAGGTACGCCCTGGAATTACTGGTTGGGCCCAAGTAAATGGCCGAAACTCGATTGGTTGGGAAGAGAAATTTATATTGGATGTCTATTACGTAAATAATTTTTCCTTTGCAATGGATTTAAAGGTGCTTTTCTTGACAATAAAAAAAGTTTTGCTGCGCGAAGGCGTAACCTCTGTAACTTCTGTAAGTATGGAGAAATTTAAAGGAAATTAGAAGGATGAATTTATACGGAGCTAGTGGACATTGTAAGGTTATTATCGATATTATTAATTCTTTAGAGAAAAGGGTAGATGCTGTTTTTGACGATAATATAAATATTTCAAGCCTATTAAATATACCTGTAACTCAGTGGAAAATTGAATATCAAACGCAACATAAAAATGTACTTATAAGTATCGGAAATAACAAGATTCGTAAGAAAATTTCAGAAACCATTGCTGCTAATTTTATTTCTTTAATACACCCATCTGCGATAGTGTCTAAATATGCTACAATTGGAAAAGGCACTGTGGTAATGGCTAACGCAGTTATAAATGCAGGGGCTACTATTGGAAAGCATTGTATTGTAAATACAGCTGCCGTTATTGAGCACGACTGTATCTTAGAAGATTTTGTTCATATTTCACCAAATACTACTATTACAGGAAGTGTAACCGTCGGAGAAGGAACACATATAGGTGCCGGTGCCATTGTGCTTCCAAATATTAAAATTGGGAATTGGGCAACGGTTGGTGCTGCTGCCTTGGTGCTAAAAGAAGTTCCAGACTTTGCCACTGTTGTTGGCAATCCTGCACGCATATTAAATTATAAAAATAAATAAAATGAATAAAATTTGGCTATCGTCTCCACATATGGGTGGTACGGAAATGTCTTATATGCAAGAAGCCTATGATAGCAACTGGATTGCCCCTTTAGGGCCTAATGTTACTGCTTTTGAGGAAGCTTTAGAGAAATATGTAAAAGAAGAGGCTATTGTTGCTTGCCTAGCCTCCGGAACTTCAGCCTTGCATCTTGCTTTAATTATGGCGGGTGTTACTTCGGGAGATACTGTACTTTGTCAAAGTTTTACCTTTTCTGCTTCTGCAAACCCCATACGATACCAAGGAGCAAATCCTGTCTTTATTGATAGTGAAATAACCACATGGAATATGTGCCCAGTTGCTTTGGAAGAAGCGATAAAAGATCAAATAGTACAAGGTAAAAAACCAAAAGCAATTATTGTAGTCCATTTGTATGGCATGCCAGCAAAAATAGCGGAAATCTGTACCATCGCTAACGAATATGACATTCTACTCATAGAAGACGCTGCAGAGGCATTAGGTTCTACCTATAAGGGTAGGAAATGTGGAACATTTGGAGATTTTGGTATTTTATCTTTTAACGGCAATAAAATCATTACTACTTCGGGAGGTGGTGCACTTGTCTGTAAAAACGAAGAAAGCAAGAAAAGAGCTATCTATCTGGCTACACAGGCAAGAGATATTGCAGCCCATTTTCAGCATTCAGAAGTTGGTTACAATTACCGAATGAGCAATGTTTTAGCGGGTATCGGAAGAGGACAAATGGAAGTTTTAGACAAACACATTGGCTTGCGAAGAGCAAACCAACAGTTTTATAAAAAAATATTTTCAGAGGTTCCTGGAATTACGGTCTTTGAAGAACCTAATGCAGCCTATTTCTCTAATCATTGGCTAAGTTCCATTACTATAGATAAAACCAAAACCGGTTTTTCAAGAGAAGATTTACGTTTAAGTTTGTGGGAAGATATTATAGAATCAAGACCATTATGGAAACCAATGCATTTACAACCCGTTTTTAAAAATTGTGCTTATTATGGGGAACAGATAGCAGAAACATTATTTGAAAACGGACTCTGCTTACCATCGGGCTCAAATTTAACAGAAGAAGATCGCATGCGGATTGAAAGTTCTATCCGAAAACTATTTTAAATTTTTAACTCTTCACCCATTTACTGCATCTAAAAAATTAATAAAAACAACCTAATCATTATAATTCTCCTTATTTTCGGCATATTTTATTGCATTAGCACGATAGCGAAACAAGTGCTAATGGCCTAATGAAATTATCTAGACAATCAATTTCCTTAGTTCTCTTTTTATCCTTTATAGTTTATAATGTATCGCAAAAATAATAAAACCTTGCACCCATTAATCTGCACACAATCTAAATTTAAAGTTTAATTTTCTATTAAAACTAATTATAATTTCCGGAAAATACATTTTTACATCATTTATTTCATTTTAATTTCATCTGTTACTTATAGTAACCAATCATCTTATTTTAAGAGTTACTTTGAAGTAAAGCTTAACATATATTCTGTTATTGCATCTCTAAAAGAAAAAACACTTTATCATATTTCGTTTAAAGTATTCTAACAAATTTAGGGTCATAGAACCAGTAATGCATTAAAACAACCATAAAGCTAGAGGATAGATAACAAAAGATGATTAAAAAATTACTTTTAAAAAATTTAATTAAATATGCCTCTCACTGGCTAGTGCTAGGTATTGATATTTTACTCGTTAGTCTTTCCTATCTTTTCGCATACTTCATTCGTTTTAGTGATAGTTTTCAATACGAAAACTACGGATTAATATATCAGATTCCAACCATACTTATATTGGCATTGCTTAGCTTTTTAACTATTGGTTCTCATAAAGGTATTATTAGACATACCGGTATCCGTGATGTTTATAATATAGTCATTGCGGTATCTTTGTTAAGCGCTGTTTGTCTTCTATTTGTTTTTGTCAATCGTTTTTTTGGTTTACTTCCAGAATTAAACATTCCAACATCTATCATTATCATTCACTATTTCGTCACCGCTTTTGTTTTAATTATTTCTCGTTTTTCTTTCAAATCAGTTTTTGAATTTATCCACTCAGATACCGAAACAGTAACCAATGTATTACTATATGGGGCAGGCTGTTCTGGAATGATGACTTTTGATGCTTTGAATAAAGACCCAAAACGCAATTTTAAAGTACTCGGTTTTATTGATGATGATGAAAATAAAATTAATAAAAAAATAGACTGCACAACTATTTTCAGCCTCGATCAAATTACACAAGAATTTAAGACTCAAGAAAGTCTTCATGAGGTAATTGTATCCATACAAGAACTAGATTCAGGGCGCCTCTTAGAAATTACAAATTATTTCTTAAATTTTGGTATCCGTGTAAAAAAAGTTCCAACTTTAAGTACTTGGATTGATGGTACTTTTAACGTAAACCAAATTCAGGATGTGCAGATTGAAGATTTATTAGGCAGACCTATTATTTCCATCAAAAACTCAGTTGTGCACAAGAGTTTAAAGAATAAGGTGATTTTAGTTACAGGCGCTGCAGGTTCTATTGGGTCTGAAATATCACGTCAATTGGCTACATACAATTGCAAGCACTTAATCTTAGTAGATCAAGCGGAATCTCCGTTATATGAATTACAGCAAGAATTATTACAAAATGGCATCTCTAATTTTACCGCTATAGTAGCAGATGTGCGAGATGTGCGAAGAATGGAATTACTCTTTAAAGAGTTTTTACCACAAAGAGTCTTTCATGCATCCGCTTACAAACATGTGCCGCTAATGGAGGAGAACCCTTACGAAGCCATAAAAACAAACGTCCAAGGAACTAAAAATATTGCAGATATTTCCTTAACATATGGGGTAGAACGTTTTGTACTGGTTTCTTCAGATAAGGCAGTGAATCCTACGAACGTAATGGGTGCAACAAAGCGAGTAGCAGAAAAATATATTACCTGTTTGAGTAAATTTAGTAGCACTACAAAGTTTACGATTACTCGTTTTGGAAACGTACTAGGCTCTAACGGTTCTGTAATTCCGATGTTTAAAAAACAGATAAAAAAAGGTGGTCCCCTAACGGTCACGCACAAAGAGATTACTCGCTATTTTATGACGATATCTGAAGCTTGCTGTTTGGTGTTAGAGGCAGGAGCGATGGGCAATGGAGGAGAAATCTATGTTTTTGATATGGGAAAATCTATCAAGATTTTTGATCTCGCAAAAAAAATGATTCAATTTTCTGGCCATGTATATCCACAAGATATTGATATTAAAATTATCGGTTTGCGGCCTGGAGAAAAACTTTTTGAAGAGTTATTAACTTCTAACGAAAAGACCCTACCCACCTACCATAAAAAAATTATGATAGCGAAAACAAAAACCATATTGGTGGAGGAAACATTAGAAGCTATTAATTCGTTGTGCGAACAAAATATGTACATAGACCATCAAAATTCTGTGCGTTTGCTAAAGTATTTGGTGCCAGAATTCCGTTCTAAAAATTCAATCTATGAAAAATTAGACAAATCAGTAGAAACAAAAAAAATTAAAAAGAAGGTTTATAGCGAAGCACTTGTAAATAATCTTTTATAAAAAAATGTTCCTAGAAAACTAATAAAGATTACTATTTTCATAATATGGGAACCAATAGTACCTCCAAAAAA
>CAJXAS010000112.1 GCA_913050305.1 uncultured Polaribacter sp.
CTTTGCAGGAGAATATCCTTGTAATGACTATGATTTACTAAGCCATTTTAATTTAAATGAATTGGCAGGTTCTGGCACTGAAGGTAATGATTCTTGGGGCTGGACAGATGAAGAAACCAACAAAGAATACGCTTTAATGGGCACCAATAAAGGAATTGTATTTATTGATATTACAGATCCTTCAAACACACTTATTTTAGGTATTCTAAAAACAGCTACAGTAAATAGTTCTTGGAGAGATGTAAAAGTGTACAATTCTCATGCATTTATTGTAAGTGAAGCTACAAACCATGGAATGCAAGTTTTTGATTTAAAACGCTTAAGAAATGTTTTAAATCCTCCAGAAATTTTTTTAGCAGACACTCATTTCACCGAATTTGGGAGAGCTCATAACATTGTAATTAACGAAGCTAGTGGCTATGCATATATAGTAGGAGCAAGCAGAAGCTCTACCTACGGTGGTGGCGCTATTTTTATAAATATTCAAGACCCTTTAAACCCAGTAATTGAAGGAGGATTTAGTGAAGGAGGTTACTCGCATGATGCCCAAGTAATTACTTACAACGGGCCAGATACAGATTATACAGATAAAGAAATTCTTATAGGAAGTAATGAAAATGAAATTGTGATTGCAGATATTAGTGATAAAAAAAATCCAATCATAATTTCTACTATAAGCTATGCTAATGTGAAGTATGCACACCAGGGCTGGTTTACTGAAGATTTAAAATATTTTATTTTAGGAGATGAATTGGATGAGTTACGTCTAGGAAATAAGACAAGGTCTATTATTTTCGACTTTACCGATTTGGATAATCCTGTATATCATTTTGATTACCTCGGAACTACAAACGCTATTGATCATAATGGGTATGTAAAAGATAATATTTATTACCAGGCCAATTATACGGGTGGTGTGAGAATGATTGATGTATCAACCGTCGAAAATAAAGTGTTTTCAGAAGTTGGCTATTTTGATACGTACCCAGCAAATAATAATACAGACTTTAATGGCGTCTGGAGCGTATACCCTTATTTTCCAAGCGGAAATATTATTATAAGCGATATTGATAATGGTTTTTTTGTGATTAGAAAAAAGTAATTATTACATACAAATGAAAAAATATGCCCTAATACTCCTCTTGGTTTTTTTATATAATTGCTCAAAAAAAGATGTATTTGAAATTCCTGAAATTACTACTAATGTATATTCTATAGAAACTATTGGGGGTTCTAAAAATGACGCTTTTAATGCTGTTACAAAAACAATAGATGATGGTTATATTGCTGCAGGCTATGCACAAAGCAATGATGGAGATATTATTTCAAAAGCAAATATCTCTTATGATTTTTTAGTCTCAAAGTTTTCCTCGGAAAACATCCTAGAATGGCAAAAACATTTTGGAGGCTCAGAAAATGATAAAGCTCTAGATATTATTCAAACTTTAGGAGGTGACTTTATCGTTTTAGGGTCTTCTGAAAGTTCAGATTTAGATGTTTCTGAAAATGCAGGTTCTAAAGACTTTTGGTTGGTAAAGCTTTCAAATAACGGAATGTTACTTTGGGAAAAATCATTCGGGTTTTTAGGTGAAGATTATGGTACAACGCTTTTAGAAACTAAAGATGGTGGTTTTCTTATTACTGGTGTTTTAGATGTTTCTGCTTCCAACGGACAAGGAAATGCAAAATCTACTATTATAAACCATGCAGGTGGAGATTATTGGGTTTTAAAAACAAACAACTTAGGTGCTTTAGAATGGAGTAGATATTTTGGAGGCTCTTTTACAGAAATCCCGCTAGGAATTGTAGAAACTGATAACCATAATTATATAATTGTAGGCTCCTCTGATAGTAACGATTTTAATATTTCAAATAATAATGGATCCTATGATTTTTGGATGACTAAAATAGCACCTGATGGAAGTCTTCTATTAGAAAAAACATTTGGCGGTTCTGAAATTGACGAAGCTTCTGCAATTATAGCTACAAATGATGGAAACTTTATAATTGTTGGAGACACTAGAAGCGCAGATAAAGATGTTTCTAAAAATAATGGCGCAGCAGATATTTGGATACTTAAGGTTTCTAAAGAAGGAAATCTTATTTGGGAAAAAACAATTGGAGGATCTAGTTTTGAAGTTGCAAAAGCAATTTATAAAACACAAGATAATGGGTTTTTAATTGCAGGAAGTTCTAGAAGCTTAGACAACGGTTTTCAAAACAAAGGTCAAAATGATGCCCTTATTTTAAAAATTGACGAAAACGGGAACCTTTTATGGCAAAAAACAGTTGGTGGATCGGAAATAGACTTTTTATACGATGTTATAGAACTAAATAACAAATCGATTATTGCCGTTGGTGAAAGTAGTAGTTCAGATCAAGACATTTCTGAAAACAAAGGATTTACAGACGCATTAATCATTCAAATAAAATGAAAAAAAAATACTGTTTATTAATTTTAACGCTCCTTCTTGTAACTGGCTGTAACGAAGAACTTGATTGCTGTGTGCAACCAGAACAATTTACAGTAACCTTAAACTTTACACATCATTGGAATGGATTAAAAATTACACCACAAGATTTTAATGAATTAAAGTTTACAAACGAAAATGGAGAGCGATTAAGTATTGAAAGATTGCGGTATCTTGTTTCAAATATTAGTCTCATAAATAGTAAAAACTATCATTTAATTGATGTTGGAGAAAATTATGGAACATCCATTACCTTTCCTGAACTTACAGATGAATCCTATGCGCTCTCTTTTCGGTTTGGTTTTTCAGATGAAGATAATACAGACGGAACTTACCAAGATTTAAATTCTGTAAGTTTTAATGTTCCAGAAATATTAGGGGGTGGGTATCATTTCATGCAATTTGATGGAAAATACGTAGATAACAACAATGAAGCATCTGGTTTTAATTACCACACCATTAAAGCTGTGGATAGAACAGATCCTGATAATTTAAAATTTGAGGATACTTCATTTGAAGTAAATTTAGGAACAATAGTGGTTGCAGATACTACTGAAATTGAGATTAAAATGAACCTTGCAGAATGGTTTAAAAATCCGAATACATGGAACTTAAATGAGTTAAATACCGTTTTAATGCCAAATTTTGAAGCTCAAAAAATGATGCGCGCAAATGGAGGGTCCGTTTTTAGTTTGGGTGTAGTGAATTAATAATACATTGTTATTAAGGTTTCCAGGGTTTAAGAACTTGTAATGACAAAGAAAAACACATGATAAAACCGTATATATATTTCTTTGCCTTTTTTCTTTTGACGTGTTGTTCGTCCAAAGAAGAAGAAATCTATACACCAATTCCATACAACTTAGAAATACCCGCTCTTTTTGCAGATAAATTAATTGCTCCTATAATTCCTACAGACAATTTATTAACCGAAGAAGGGGTGTTGTTAGGTAAAAAACTGTTTTTTGATAAAAAGTTATCGGGAGACAACACACAAGCTTGCAGCTCTTGCCACAATCCTAAAAAAGCATTTACAGACCAACAACAATTTAGTGCAGGGGTACAAGGAGAATTTGGTGCAAGAAATGCAATGCCTTTATTTAATTTAGCTTGGAATTTTGATGAACGTTTTGCATGGGACGGAAAGGAGTTTGGACTAGAACAACAAGCTTTAGAACCTGTTTCAAATCCCATAGAGATGCACGCAAACTGGAATCTAGTGGTCCAAAAACTGCAAGAAAGCACAGAATATCCATCGTTATTTTTACGGGCCTTTGGTGCTTCCGAAATAGATGCCAAATTAGTTACAAAAGCGATTGCACAATTTGAAAGAACTCTTATTTCTGGGGATTCTAAATTTGATAAATACCTGCTTGGTGAAACCAGTTTGACGCAAGAGGAACAAAACGGGTTCAATGTTTTTATGGATGAAGCAAAAGGAGATTGTTTTCATTGTCATGGTAGTAATAACAATCCTCTTTGGACAGATAACGCATTTCACAATAACGGTTTAGATACTACTTTTCAAGATTTAGGATTCGGTACGGTAACAGGAGACCCTAATGATAATGGTAAATTTAAATCGCCGTCTATTCGTAATTTAGCTTTTACAGCTCCTTATATGCATGATGGTAGGTTTGCAACGCTAGAAGAGGTTATCAATCATTATTCTGAAGGTCTTCAAAAGTCTTCAACGATAGATCCTTTAATGAAGAAGGTAAATGAAGGTGGTGTTCACTTATCTCCAAAAGATAAAAACGATTTAAAAGCCTTCCTGCTATCGCTTACCGATAGAGAATTTATAAATAATCCAAACTTTCAGGAGTAATCAATAAAAGCAATCGAATTATTGGGTTTCACAATGAAAGTTCTTCGCTTTTCTTCTACTTATATTGTATATTTGCACTCAATTTAGATTTAATCTATTTAAAAATATGATAAAAGTTTCAGACACAGCGAAGAAGAAAGTCGTAGAGTTAATGACTGACGACGGCTTTGACGCGGCAACCGATTTTGTGAGAGTTGGCGTAAAAAGTGGTGGTTGTTCAGGTTTGTCTTACGATTTAACTTTTGATAATAAAAAAGAGGAAAACGACAAAGTTTTTGAAGAGAATAACGTAAAAATTATTGTTGACAAAAAGAGTTTTTTATATTTAGTTGGTACTACCTTAGAATATTCCGGAGGCCTAAACGGGAAAGGGTTTGTATTTAATAACCCAAACGCAAATAGAACTTGTGGTTGTGGGGAATCATTTTCACTCTAAAAAAATTAATCCTAATCTTCCCAAAGAGAAGGAATAAAAAATAAAAATTATGAGTAAATATACAGAAGAAGATTTAGAACAAGAATTAAAAACCAAAGAATATGAATACGGTTTTTATACAGATATAGAAAGTGAAACTTTTGCGAAAGGTTTAAGTGAAGATGTAGTTCGTGCAATTTCTAAAAAGAAAAACGAGCCAGAATGGATGACCAATTGGCGTTTAGAAGCATATCGTGTTTGGGAAAAAATGGACGAGCCAGAATGGGCAAATGTGAATTATACAAAGCCGAAATTTCAAGATATTGCCTATTATTCAGCACCAAAAGCAAAACCAAAATTAAATTCTTTAGATGAAGTAGATCCAGAATTACTGGATACGTTTAAGCGTTTAGGGATTTCTGTAGATGAGCAAAAAAAATTAGCGAATGTAGCTGTAGATATTGTAATAGATTCAGTTTCGGTGGCAACTACCTTCAAAAAAACATTAGGTGAAAAGGGTATTATCTTTATGCCTATTTCTGAAGCAATTCAAGAACATCCAGAATTAGTTAGAAAATATTTAGGAACGGTTGTACCAACCACAGACAACTTTTATGCAGCATTAAATTCGGCAGTATTTTCAGATGGATCTTTCTGTTACATTCCAAAAGGGGTTCGTTGTCCGATGGAATTATCTACCTACTTTAGAATTAATGAAGGTGGAACAGGACAGTTTGAAAGAACACTTGTCGTTGCAGATAAAGGATCTTATGTTTCATATTTAGAAGGTTGTACAGCACCAAGTAGAGATGAAAATCAATTACACGCAGCAGTTGTAGAATTGATTGCTTTAGATGATTCTGAAATAAAATACTCTACAGTTCAAAACTGGTATCCTGGGAACAAAGAAGGAAAAGGTGGTGTTTACAATTTTGTAACTAAAAGAGCTATTTGCGAAACCAATGCAAAAGTTTCTTGGACACAAGTAGAAACAGGTTCTGCTATAACTTGGAAATATCCTTCTTGTATTTTAAAAGGAAACAATTCTGTAGGTGAATTTTACTCAATTGCAGTAACTAACAACCGTCAGCAAGCAGATACTGGAACAAAAATGATTCATTTGGGGAAAAACACCAAATCAACCATTATCTCTAAAGGTATTTCTGCCGGAAAATCACAAAACTCATATAGAGGATTAGTTCAGATAAGTCCAAGAGCAGAAAATGCACGTAACTTCTCTCAATGTGATTCTTTACTGATGGGAAATGATTGTGGCGCTCACACCTTCCCTTATATAGAAGTGAAGAATAAAACAGCACAAGTAGAACATGAAGCAACTACAAGTAAAATTGGTGAAGAACAATTATTTTACTGCAACCAACGTGGAATAGATACTGAAAAAGCAATCGCATTAATTGTTAACGGATTTAGTAAAGAGGTTTTAAATAATTTACCAATGGAATTTGCTGTGGAAG
>CAJXAS010000113.1 GCA_913050305.1 uncultured Polaribacter sp.
AAAAGTAAAGCGCATATATTTATAAATAAAAAGGTTTTTATAGGTTTTGGAAACTTAACTTTTAGAGTAATTTTTAATTTTCCCTAAAAATTTTCCTTTTTTTATTTTAAATAATTACTTACAATAATATTCTTTAATTTTAGAATTACACAGGTTGTAGAAAATACATTGTTACCTCTATTGAAAATAGTTATGAACTATTAGAATATTAAGCATGTTCTTTTATTTTTTCAACTCCATACTTCCCAGAGCCTTATAATTAATTGTTTTTTTAATTTTATGTTTGGGCGTAATATTGGTTTTTAAAATTTCATACTTCTTAAATAGATGAAAGTATTTAGGACCTGATAAAAGAAAAAAACTTATTAATAATTAGATTTTTCTTAACAGAAAATCAACCTTTTTTAGTCATATTTGTAGACTACATAAAGTGATTTTGTAGTTACTCTTTAATAATTTTTTTTAGTTTTTTAGAAATGAAGATCTATCCTATAGAAACAGGAAGTTTTAAGTTAGATGGCGGTGCAATGTTTGGTGTTGTGCCTAAAACAATCTGGCAAAAAACAAATCCTGCAGATTCACGTAATTTAATTGATATGAGTATGCGTTGCATGCTTATAGAAGATGGTCAGCGTCTTATTTTAATTGACACTGGTTTAGGTTCGAAACAGTCAGATAAGTTTTTTGGGTATTACCACTTATTTGGCAATTTTAGTTTGGAAAGCTCTTTAGCAAAACTAGGCTTTCACAGAGATGATATTACAGATGTTTTTTTAACGCATCTCCATTTTGACCATTGTGGTGGAGTGATTGAATGGAATTCACAAAAAAGTTTATTACAACCCGCTTTTAAAAATGCAAAATTTTGGTCTAATGACAATCATTGGAAATGGGCATCAGAGCCAAATCCCAGAGAAAAAGCATCTTTTTTAAAAGAAAATATCAATCCAATTAGAGAAAGTGGCCAGTTAAATTTTATTACTAATAATTCGTTAGATCAAATAGGTTTTAATGTTTTGTTTATGGACGGTCATACAGAAAAACAAATGCTGCCAAAGTTATCTTATCAAGGTAAGACAATTGTTTTTATGGCAGATTTATTACCAACTATTGGTCATATCCCTTTGCCTTATGTTATGGGTTACGATACAAGACCTTTATTAACCATTAAAGAGAAAGCTATCTTTTTAAAAGAAGCTGCCGATAATAATTACTATTTATTTTTGGAACACGATGCTTACAACGAAATTTGTACAGTTCAACATACAGAAAAGGGAGTTCGCTTAAAAGAGACACATAAATTTACAGATATATTTAATTAATAGAGAATAGAAATGAACGTATTAAAATCAAGTATTTATGCAGCATTGGCTGTATTGTTATTCGCTAGTTGTAAAGCATCAATAAGTACAATTCCTGTTCCTAGTGGGGTAGATGTTGTATTTAATATGCCAGCTAAAAAAGGAGTATTATCAGAGACAGAGATGCACGTTTGGAGTCATATGGACTTGCAAACAGACTCAATTCCAGGAATGAGTATTGCAAAAGCATATGCATTTTTAGAAGGAAAACAAGGAACTGCTGTTATTGTTGCAATTGCAGATTCTGGTGTAGATGTGGACCATGAAGATTTAAGAGATGCTGTTTGGATAAATCCAAAAGAAATTGCTAACAACAATAAAGACGACGATAATAATGGATACATAGATGATATGCATGGCTGGAATTTCTTAGGGAATAAAGCGGGAAAAATTGTAAATGCAGACCAATTGGAGATTACAAGAATTGTAAAAAGCGGAATGGTTAAATTTGGTGATAAAAAAGCTTCAGAAATATCAGAAGAAAATAAAAAAGAATTTGAAACTTATTTAGATTTACAAGAAAAGTTTGAAACTAGAAATACTGAGAAGAAAGCTGAAATTGCAAACTTAAAAAATACTCAAAAAAGAATCTCACAAATTGAAAATAACTTTAAAGAGGTAAAGGAATTTGCAGGAACTACTGTCTTAACATCAACACTTTTAAAGAGTTTAAAACCTTCCAGCGCTCAAATGGCAGCGAAAATTTCAGATGTTGTTGGTATGTTAGAAAGAGGAATGACAGAAGAGGCTTTATTAGATGCTAAAAAAGGACTTACAGAATATTTAGATTCTCAAATTAAAGGTAAAAGTTATGATTTAGATTTTAATGTGCGTCAGACTTTAGGAGACAATTTATATGATATTAATGATAAATTTTATGGTAATAATAACGTAATTGGCTCTAAAGATTTAGAAAGTCATGGTACACATGTTGCTGGTATTGTAGCAGCTTCTAGAAATAATAAAAAAGGGGTTAATGGTGTTGCAAATAATGTTAAAATAATGGCAGTTAGAGTAGTGCCAGACGGGGACGAACATGATAAAGATGTTGCTTTAGGAATACGTTATGCAGTAGATAATGGTGCGACAATTATAAATACAAGTTTTGGTAAAGGCTATTCTCCAAACAAAAAATGGGTATATGACGCTATTAAGTATGCGGCAAAAAAAGATGTTTTAATTGTTAATGCAGCAGGGAACGATGGTAAAGATATTGATATAACAAAAACATATCCTAACGATTCTGAGGATTTAGTAAATGAAATATCAGACAATGTCTTAACTATTGGCGCGATGAGTTTGCATTATGACGAAAAGTTACCAGCTAATTTCTCTAATTTCGGTAAAACGAATGTAGATGTATTTGCACCAGGAGTAGACATTTATGCAACAATGCCAAAAGATAAATATACACCAAATAGTGGAACTTCAATGGCAGCACCTTCAACAGCAGGAGTTGCAGCTTTGGTGCGCTCTTATTATCCAAAATTATCTGCAAGTCAGGTAAAACATATTCTAATGAATTCAGGAATAAAAATTAATTTCGAAGTAATTAAACCTGGTTCTCAAAGTAGAGCTAAACCTAACGGAGATAGAGTACCATTTTCAGACTTATGTGTTTCAGGAAGAGTTGTAAACGCATACAATGCATTAAAAATGGCAGACAGAATTGTAAATGGACTTTAATAATTCAGAGAAAATAACGATTATTTCATTGTTGTTTTTTATTTTTATATTTAAATTAACTTATCCCATGAAAAAAATTATATTTTTATTTTTTACAACTGTATTCTTAACTTCTTGCTTTCAAATAAAAGAAGTTACTTTCCAACAAAATAATGAAGTAAATTCTTCTGCCTATTGGCAGCAACATATAGATTACACCATGAGTATTGATGTAGATGCAGAAAATCATCAATATAAAGGAACACAGCAGGTGATTTACACGAATAATTCACCAGATGAACTAACTAAGGTATATTATCATTTATACTTTAATGCTTTTCAACCTGGTTCTCAAATGGATGTTCGTTCTTTAAATATTAAAGATCCAGACAGCAGAGTTAGAGATAGAATTAGTAAATTAAATGCTGCTGAGATTGGGTATATAAAAGTGAAATCATTAAAACAAAACGGCAGTGCTATTTCTTTTGAAACTGTAGGTACAGTTTTAGAAGTTACTTTAAATACACCTATAAAATCTGGTAAAAGTGTAACCTTAGATATGATTTTTGATGCACAGATACCTTTACAGGTTAGAAGAACTGGGAGAGATAATAAAGAAGGAGTTGCTTTGTCTATGTCACAGTGGTATCCGAAAATGGCAGAATATGATTTTGAAGGTTGGCATACATCACCTTATATAGCAAGAGAGTTTCACGCGGTTTGGGGTGATTTTGATGTAAAAATTTCAATTGATAAAGAATATACGATTGGCGGAACAGGATATTTACAAAATCCACAAGAAATAGGGCACGGTTATCAAGATGCTACTATGCCTTTAAATGTTCCTAATTCAGAAAAATTAACTTGGCATTTTAAAGCACCAAATGTGCATGATTTTATGTGGGCTGCAGACCCTGCTTATACACATGATGTTTTGAAAATGGATAATGGAGTTGATTTGCACTTTCTGTATAAGAATAATTTGGAAGCAAATTTTTTACAAAACTGGAAAGATTTGCAACCTAAAACAGCTGAGCTAATGAAGTATTTTAGCAAACATGTTGGTAATTATCCTTACAAACAATATTCTGTAATACAAGGAGGAGATGGTGGAATGGAGTACGCAATGTCTACCTTAATTACTGGGGAAAGAAAGTTTGGAAGCCTTTTTGGTGTTACTGCTCATGAAATGGGACACACTTGGTTTCAGTTTTTATTAGCCTCTAATGAGAGTAAGTATCCTTGGATGGATGAAGGATTTACTTCTTATATTTCTAACAAGGCATCTTATGAAATTCTCGAAAGAGGTGATAAGAATCCAAACGCAGGACCATATAGAGGTTATAATTTTATGGTAAATTCTGGTTCGGAAGAAGTACTAACAACTCACGCAGACAGATTCAATACAAATAGAGGGTATAGTTTTGCTAGTTATGGAAAAGGAAGTATGTTTTTAGCCCAATTAGAATATATTATTGGTGCAGAGAATACTGCAACTGGTATAAAAAAATACTTCACAGACTTTAGTTTTAAGCATCCAACACCTAATGATGTTAAACGCTCTATGGAAAAAGTTTCTGGAATTCAATTAGATTGGTATTTGAACGAATGGACGCAGACGTTGCATACCATCGATTACGGAATTAAGTCTGTAGACGGAAAAAATATTACTTTAGAAAGAATTGGACAAATGCCTATGCCAATAGACTTAGAGGTTACCTATACAGACGGCTCTGTAGAAAACTTTAATATACCTTTAAGAATGATGAGAGGTAATAAACCTACCGAAGCTACTATTTTAGAAGATTGGGCTTGGGCAAATCCGGTGTACTCCTTTGCTGCACCTAAAACTGTAAAATCTGTTACGATAGATAAAAGTAAATTAATGGCAGATATTAATGCTGATAATAATATTTTTGAAGTAGAATAAATATTAGAAAAGACCTTATTTATCGGAATAAATAAGGTCTTTTTATTTTTACGTAGCTGTATTTTATTGAATTAATTCTTCTATTCTCTCGTTTGGTATAAACCCTTTCAGCATTAAAAAAACACCACAGATAATTAAAATAACGCCCATAATTTTCTTAATTCTAAAAATTACTGGAGGTGTCATTTTGGTTTTTAATTGTTTTGCTAAAAATATTTTACCGAGATCCGTTATAAAATAACCTAATAAAATGGTTCCGAAATACAAAAAAATAGCATTTTGATCCATTTTTAGAGTAGGGCCGATAACTAGAACAGTTCCTAGCCAGAACGCTAAAACGCCAACATTTATAAAGTTTAAAAAGAAGCCTTTAAATAAGAGTTTTAAATAGTTATTTTTAATAGGTACTTTTAATAGTTTCGCAGATTCTAGTGCTTCTTTTTTATTTTCTTTCTCTAAATAAGTAATTAATCCATAAATAATTAATATTAAACCTCCTAAAAAAAACAATCTTGGATCATCTTTTATCTTTTCTAATAAAGACCTACTGCCATAATAAGCAATTAAAATAAAACACAAATCCCCTAATACTACGCCTAAATCAAATGTTATTGCGGCTCTTGCCCCTTTTGTAATGCTAGTTTGTATGAGCATAAAAAAAACAGGCCCAATCATGAAAGCCATGAAGAACCCAATTAAAAAGGCATTTTTAAAGTCGTAAATATCCATATTGACAAAAATAGGGAATTTTAAACATCATCAAAATCAATTGTAACTTTAGGTGTTGTAGGATGCGCCTGACAAGTTAGAATAAGACCTTCTTCGATTTCATCATCTGTTAAAATAGAATTCTTAACCATTATCGCTTTTCCTTCGGTAACTTTTGCTAAACAAGAGCTACAAACACCACCTTGACAAGAATACGGTGCATCTATATTATTACGCAGGTTTGCTGCTAGAATGTCATCTGTTTGAGACATTGTAAATGTAGATTTTTCATCGTCTAAAATTACAGTAATTTCAGTTTCACCTTCTTTTACTTGAGCGATCTTACCTTCATCAACAGCAACTATAAATAATTCGAAATGAATATTTTCTTTAGCAATGTTATTTTTCTCTAAAGTTTTAGAAACGTCTTTGATCATTTCTTCTGGTCCACATAAATATGCAGCATCAAAAGAAGTTTCTTTATACATGTTTTTTACAAAGTAGT
>CAJXAS010000114.1 GCA_913050305.1 uncultured Polaribacter sp.
CCAAACAACGGTTTGAGCACTGGTTAAATTCGCCATTAAAAAGGCGCAAAGAGTAAAAATAAAAGTAATTTTTTTCATGTTTTTAAATATTTTTTTAGTTAATCAATTTGTAAATTACACAAAAACAACTTTATAGCAAAATTTAATGATTATTATATGTTTTTTTGTGATTTATTATAAGCTATTGTTTTAATTAGTGGGTTCTGGTTATGACATTCTCATCTCTTTACTTTCGAAGTAAGTATGTGTTCATTTTTAATTTGGTATTTTTTTAAGTTTAAATAGACAAAAGACCTTTTTCAAATTGGAAAATACCCATATCTTTGAGGTTCTATGAAAACAGTAGAACTTATAAAACTTCCTATTAAAAACGAAATGGAGCTCTTTGAAGAGAAGTTCAAGGATTCGATGCTCTCTAAAGTCCCGCTTTTAAACAGAATTACGCATTATATTGTTCGTAGAAAAGGAAAACAAATGCGTCCAATGTTTGTTTTTTTAGTAGCAAAAATGGTTTCTAATGGAGGTTTTGATGAGAGAACTTATAGAGGTGCTGCCGTTGTAGAACTAATTCATACAGCCACTTTGGTGCATGATGATGTTGTTGATGACAGCAATATGAGAAGAGACTTTTTCTCTATAAATGCACTATGGAAAAATAAAATATCTGTTTTGGTAGGTGATTTTATGCTGTCTAAAGGGTTGTTACTTTCTATTGATAATAATGATTTTGATTTATTGAAATTAATTTCAATTGCTGTTCGTGAAATGAGCGAAGGCGAGTTACTTCAAATAGAAAAAGCAAGAAAATTAGACATTACAGAGGCTGTTTATTTTGAAATTATTAGAAAAAAAACAGCTACCTTAATTGCTGCTTGTTGTGGTATTGGTGCAGCTTCTGTGGGTGCAAATCAAGATTGTATTCGTAAAATGAGAAAATTTGGAGAGTATATTGGTATTGCTTTTCAGATAAAAGATGATTTGTTTGATTATTCAGAGGCTAAAATAGGAAAGCCAACGGGTATCGATATTAAAGAGCAAAAAATGACATTGCCTTTAATTCACACCTTAAATACCTGTTCTAAGAAAGATAAAGCTTGGCTAATTAATTCTATAAAGAAACATAATAAAGATAAAAAAAGAGTAAAAGAAGTAATTGCTTTTGTAAAAGAAAATGGTGGCATAGAATATGCAACCATAAAAATGAATGATTATAAAAACAAAGCACTTGCAATACTAAAAGATTACCCAGAATCTAAGTATAAAAAATCTCTAGAAACAATGATAGATTATGTTGTTGAACGCAAGATTTAATTTGTTACTACCCATAGGTATTGCTAAAAAACAAGTAGCGTAAAGAGATGAGTTTTGCAAGCCGTTTAAAATAGTAATGCAGATTTTAGTATTCTATAAGTCTAAGAGCTCTTCCAAAAATTCTCTAGAATTAGACAATCTTGGTACTTTATGTTGTCCACCTAATTTATTCTTTTTCTTTAACCAGTTATAAAACAATCCCTTTTCTGCTTGGTGCACTTTTGGTGCCATTAGTGTAATATTTAAATACCGTTTTGCTTCATAATCTGAATTGATAGATTTTAAGGCATTGTCTAGAACTTCAGAAAAATAGCTTAGAGAAGCTGGTTTTTCAATAAATTCTATAATCCATTCATGGCCGCCTTTTTCTTTACCTTCCATGAAAATTGGTCCAACAGTATAGTCAGAAATGGTAGCTGCCGTTTTCTCACAAGCTAACTTTAGAGCATCTTCAACATTTTCTATATTCAGTTCTTCACCAAAAACATTTATATAATGCTTTGTGCGTCCCGTGATTTTAATTCGATACGGCTCTAAACATGTAAAACGAATGGTGTCTCCAATTAAGTAACGCCATAAACCTGCATTTGTCGTAATAATTAAAGCATAATCTGTATCTTTTTTAACATCAGCAAGCGTTATCGTTTTTGAGCTTTCTCCATTGTATTCATTCATTGGAATAAACTCATAAAAAATACCGTAATCTAACATTAAGAGCAATTCTTTTGACTTGTCTTTGTCTTGAATGGCAAAAAAACCTTCAGAGGCATTGTAAATTTCGTAGTATTTGAACGTTGCTTTTGGAATGATTTTTTTGTACTGCTCACGGTAAGGATTAAAGTTTACGCCACCGTGAAAGTAGACTTCTAAATTAGGCCAAACCTCTAAAATATTTTTTTTTCCACTGCGTTCTAGAACTCTGTTTAGTAAGACTAGCATCCAACTTGGTACGCCTGCTAAACTTGTAATATTTTCATCAATGGTTTCATCAATAATGGCATCCATTTTTGTTTCCCAATCGCTCATTAAAGCAACTTCCTGACTAGGAGCAGAGCTAAAATCTGCCCAAAAAGGCATATTTTCGATAATAATAGCAGACAAATCTCCAAAATGAGACCCGTTATCTTGGTAGACTTCAGAGCTACCGCCTAAACGCAGTCCTTTACCTGCAAATAATTGAGTATTAGGGTTGTTTTCTATGTAGTTACATAACATGTCTTTACCGGCCTTCATGTGACAATATTTTAAAGCATCGTCAGAAACGGGAATAAATTTACTTTTTGCATTTGTTGTCCCGCTAGATTTTGCAAACCACTCAATGTCTGAAGGCCAAAATAAATTTTGCTCTCCTTTTCGACAACGCTCCATTAAAGGTTCAAAAGTTTCATATTTTTGAATGGGAACATTTGCTACAAAATCTGAGTGATTTTTTATGCTACTAAATTTGTTTACTTTTCCTAACTCGGTATTTCTTGCAGTATGAATTAGTTTTAATAACAACTCATTCTGCACATCAATTGGGTATTTTAAAAACAACTCAATCTGGTGTTTTCGTTTCTTTAGAAACCAAGAAATTATAGAATTGATAATCTGAAAAGCCATAGAAATTCGTAAGTTTGTTTTGGTTGGTTGTAAATCGATTATCGTTTTAAAAGCCAAGTTAAAAATACTAAAAATTTGTGAGATGATTTACCAAGGAGTTCTAAAAAAAATGATGACGGAGAATGCAGACGAAATTCAGTATTATTTAGATATGAAAACTGATTTTCTGAATATGAATCAGCTAATAAATAAAGAAATTTCTTTAAACTTTATTACATATGAATGTTTAAACTGTCATTTAGAAAAAGAAATATATAGGCAAGGGTATTGTAAATCTTGTTTTTTTGACGCTCCGAATGCGGGTGATTGGATTATGAGACCAGAATTAAGTAAAGCGCATTTAAACGAGGAAGATAGAGATTTAACCTATGAAAAATCAGTGCAATTACAACCGCATATTGTGTATTTAGCAAATTCTGGCAATGTAAAAGTTGGAGTTACAAGAAAGACACAGGTGCCAACACGATGGATAGATCAAGGAGCGCACGAAGCTATTGAAATTGTAGAAGTACCAAATAGATATTTAGCAGGAATTACAGAAGTTGCTTTAAAAGAGTACGTTGGCGATAAAACTAATTGGCGTAAAATGTTAAAGAATGATATTGAAGATGCAAATTTAGTAGCGTGGAGAGAAAAATTAAAAGAATTTATACCAGAAGAAGCAAAGCAGTATTTTATTGAAAACAATGCAGAAACGCATTTGAAGTTTCCTGTTTTAAAATATCCTGAGAAGCCAAAAAGTTTAAATTTAATAAAAACACCAAATTATAAAGGAAAGTTAGTAGGTGTAAAAGGACAGTATTTAATTTTTGAAGATCAAACTGTTTTTAATGTTAGGAGCAATGAAGGTTTGGTAGTATCAATAGAAATATAAAAAATGCAAAAAAATTTATTAAAAGTAGCATTAGCACAAATTTCACCAGTTTGGTTAAACAAAGAAAAAACCATAGAAAAGATTCAGAAATCTATTTTAGAGGCTGCAAAGGAAAATTGTGAACTGATTGTTTTCGGTGAAGCATTATTGCCTGGTTATCCATTTTGGACTTCCTTAACAAATGCTTCAGAATGGAATTCTAAAAAGCAAAAAGAAATTCATGCACATTATATTCGCAATTCTGTAACCATAGAAAAAGGAGAGTTAGATTCCATTTGTTCTTTGGCTAAAGAACACAATATTGCTATTTATTTAGGAATTATGGAGCGTGCACAAAATAGAGGAGGACATAGTCTTTACGCGTCTTTGGTGTATGTAAATGAAGAAGGAATTATAAAGTCTGTGCATAGAAAACTACAACCAACGTATGATGAACGTTTAACTTGGGCTCCGGGAGATGGAAATGGTTTGCAGGTGCATCCTTTAAAAGAATTTACCCTTGGTGGATTGAATTGTTGGGAAAACTGGATGCCATTGCCAAGAACTGCATTATACGGTTTAGGAGAAAATTTACACATTGCCGTTTGGCCAGGTAGCGACCATAACACCAAAGATATTACTAGATTTATTGCAAGAGAATCTCGATCTTTTGTTATTTCTGTATCTAGCTTAATGGCAAAATCAGATTTTCCTGAAGAAGTTCCTCATTATACTACAATAGTAAAAGATGCACCAGAGGTATTAGCAAATGGTGGTTCTTGTATTGCTTCTCCAGACGGAGAATGGCTGGTAGCTCCTGTTATTAATAAAGAAGGTTTAATTATAGAAACTTTAGATTTTAATCGTGTTTTAGAAGAAAGACAGAACTTTGATGTTGTCGGGCATTACTCAAGACCAGATGTTACTAAATTAAATGTAAATAGAGAAAGACAAAGTACGGTATCTTATGATGATTAGGAATGAACTTGCACTAACTTCTCTAAAACGCGCTCAACTCCAAAGTTATTATTACTTTCTGTGGTGTAATTTGCAATTGCTGTAATGTCTCTATGCGCATTTTTCATGGCAAAACTGTAGGTGGCTTCTTGTAGCATTTCAATATCGTTATGATAATCTCCAAAAACCATCGTTTCTTCTTTAGAAATATTCAATATCTTTTGAACCTCCTTCAAAGCATCTCCCTTATTTGCTTTATCATCAGAAAGATCTAACCAATTTTGTCCAGAAATCTTTATTAAGTAATCTTCTGTTAAGTGTTTTATTACTGGGTAAATAAATTCTTCTGAAGATGAAAAATGATATACAGCAATTTTAAGAATTGAAGTAGTTTTAGCAATTTCAATTAAATTATCAACTATTTTAAAATTGTTATAATATTCTTGAAATAAGTTGACAAAAGTCTTGTCTTTACTTTCGATATATGCAGTATCTTGAGAACACAAAACAATATGTGTGTCTTTAATATTTCTTAAAACAGGAATAATATTTGTTACCTTTTTAGTGTTTAAAGATTTTAAAAGTAAGACTTCATCTCCTTTTTTTGCAATTGCTCCATTTTCTGCTATGACATATATTTCGTCTTTAATGGTGGCTAATTTATTAATTATACTGTGGTATTGCCGCCCACTAGCAGCACAAAAAAGTATGTTCTGTTTTTGTAATTTTTTGAAAAGGTCAAAGAAAAGGGTACTTACTTCGCCATTAGAGTTTAGTAAGGTTCCGTCCATATCAGAAACTACTAATTTCACTTTACTTAAATCCATGAATTAAGATTTTTTAGTAGAGTTACGTTCTACTAAATCTGTTTTTATAATCACAGTTTTCATTTCTTCTTTTTCGTCAGATTTATTTTCTAAACGGTCAATTAATAGTTTAGCAGCAGTAGCTCCCATTTTTTCTCCATGTTGACTAACAGTAGTCATTTTTGGTTGAGAATGTCTTGCTAAAATTCCGTTAGAAAAACAAACCACAGAAAAGTTTTCAGGTACTTTTAGACCCATTTTTTGAGCCGTTTTCATGGCTGCAATAGCAGAGGATTCATCCGTTGCTATAACTGCATCAATATCATTTGAATTAAAAATTGGAGCTAAAATACTTTCGTATTTCTTATAATCTTCATCTACTATATTTACAATAAGATTGTTATTTACAGGTAAACCTGCTTTTTCTAATCCTTTTAAATATCCTTGATGCCTTTTTTTACCAATCTCTAAATTACTAATAGTAGAAATAAATGCAATATTTTTACTTCCAGATTTGGCTAAATATTTTACAGTTTTTGAAGCCCCTTTAAAGTCGTCTGTAATTACTTTATCACAGTGTATTGTTTCTGCAACTCTATCGAACATTAC
>CAJXAS010000115.1 GCA_913050305.1 uncultured Polaribacter sp.
AAATTGATTTGCTAATTACTTTTCAAATTATAAATTTTGTTTACCTTTAGCATCCCTTCATTAATCTTATACAATTAATATATGCACGTTGCAATTGCAGGAAATATTGGCGCTGGTAAAACCACGTTAACCAAACTTTTAGCCAAACATTACAAATGGAAACCTCATTATGAGTCTGTAGACGAAAATCCTTATTTAGATGATTTTTATACAGAGATGGAGCGTTGGTCATTTAATTTACAAGTATATTTTTTAAATAGTCGTTTTAGACAGATTTTAGAATTACGAGAATCTGGGAAAAACATTGTTCAGGATAGAACTATTTATGAAGATGCACGAATTTTTGCACCTAATTTGCATGCAATGGGCTTAATGACAAATAGAGATTATAACAACTATAGTTCTTTATTTGAATTAATGGAAAATTTAGTAAAACCGCCAGATTTATTAATTTACTTGCGCGCAGACATCTCCACCTTAGTAGGGCAAATTCACAAACGTGGTAGAGAATATGAAAACTCTATTTCTATTGATTATTTAAGTAGGTTAAACGAACGTTACGAAGCGTGGATTTCTACTTACAAAAAAGGAAAACTCTTAGTAATTGACGTAGATAATTTAGATTTCGTAACAAATCAAGAAGATTTAGGTTACATTATAGACAGAATAGATTCTCAAATAAATGGGTTATTTTAATTGAAAATCTTAAAACTAAAAAAGGGATGAAATTTTTAAATTTCATCCCTTTTTTAGTTTTAAAAGCTTTTTATAAATTTAGAGCATAATCTAAATCTGCTAATATATCTTCTGCGTCTTCTATACCTACACTCAAACGAATTAATGCATCTGTAATTCCTATTTTTAAACGCTCTTTTTCTGGTATGGAAGCGTGTGACATTGTTACTGGATGATTGACTAAACTTTCTACACCACCTAAAGATTCTGCCAACGTAAAAATATTTGTGTTTTCTAAAAATTTAAAAGTTGCTTCTTTACTATTATCTTTTAAACTAAATGAAACCATACCCCCAAAATCTTTCATTTGCTTTTTAGCAATTGCATAACTCGGGTGATCTTCTAAACCCGGATAATAAACGGCACCAACCTTGGAGTGTTTTTTTAGGAAATTAGCAACTGCACGACCATTTTCACAATGACGTTGCATTCTAATATGTAATGTTTTTATACCTCTTAAAGCTAAAAAAGAATCCATTGGGCTCGCAATTGCTCCGGCGGCAAACTGAATAAAATGGACTTCTTTGGCTAAATTTGCATCTTTTACAATTAATGCACCCATTACTAAATCTGAATGACCTCCTAAATATTTTGTTGCAGAATGCATTACAATATCTGCACCTAAATCTAATGGTCTTTGCAAATAGGGTGTTGCAAATGTATTATCTACTGCAATTAAAACGGTATCGTTTACTTCTTTGACAGCAGAACAAATTACTTCAATATCTGCAATTTTCATTAACGGATTCGTAGGTGTCTCTATCCAAATCAATTTCGTTTTCCTTGTAATTGCATGTGTTACATTCGTAACATCATCCATATCTACATATGTAAATTCTAATCCGTATTTCTCAAACAATCCTGTAAACATTCTATATGTTCCGCCATACAAATCGTCTCCAGCTATTACCTCGTCTCCTGGCTTTAGTGTTCTTAAAACACAATCTATAGCAGCCATACCAGATGAAAATGCAAAACCATGTGTTCCATTTTCTATTGCCGCAAAACTATTTTCAAGTGCAGTTCTTGTTGGGTTTCCTCCTCTTGAATACTCATATTCTTGCGGTTCTCCAGGACTTGAATGCGCATATGTTGAAGTCATGAAAACAGGTGGCATTATAGCGCCTGTTGTAAGTTCTGGTTTTTGACCTCCGTGAATAGTTTTGGTATTAAATTTCATTTATTAGACTATTTTTTATGCCTTAAAAACTCTATAAGTAGAACCTCTTAGCTAATTTAAAGTAATCGAAATTGACAAAAAAAGCTCTTTTATATTACAGTAAAAAAAAATGAGGAACTAATAAAAACAGAAAACTATAAATAGCTTCTACAAAAATTTCTTAATAGACCTTATAATTCCGTAATGAATACCTTCATGATAATTATTAAATACTAAAGCAGTTTCTATACTGTCTAAGTTTAAACCAGTACTTGTTGGATATGTAATATAATTTTCAAAAATACCTGCTTCAAAATCTTCTTGCAACGTATTTGGTAAGCCTAAAAATAAGTCTTTTACCTCATCAAACTCTCCTTCTGTAAAGTCTTTTCCTGGCACTGTTCCTTTCTTATATCCTTCTATTAATTCATCTGGACATAAACAATTTAGGTCAGATAATTTGTAATGTAATAATTGTTGTGTAACTACTAGATGAGCTACATTCCATGCAATACTATTTTTAAACCCAGCAGGGACTGCATGAATTTGATCTAAAGTTAAACCCTCTAATTCTTTTATTACTAAATCTCTAGAGATTCTTAAAACATCGAATTGTATCTTCATTTTTATGATTATTTTTGATAAAACAAATATAATTGATTCATATGAGAAAAGTCTATTTTTTACAAACTTGTGATACTTGTAAGCGCATTTTAAAGGAGGTAAATACTGATGGTTTTAAACTGCAAGAGATAAAATCGAACCCTATTAATACCGCACAATTAGCAGAAATGTATGCGCTTTCTGGTAGTTACGAGAACCTCTTTAACAAACGTGCACGACTCTGTAAATCTCTTGATTTAAAAAGTAAGACTATTTCTGAAACGAATTATAAACAATATCTATTAGAAGAATATACTTTTTTAAAACGTCCTGTTTTTATTGTTGATAATGAAATTTTTATAGGAAATAGTAAGAGTGTTGTGGCAGCGTTAAAAGTAAAACTAAGTTAATTTTTTTCAAGCCAAGTTCGGGTTCTTAGTTCTGCATTTTCTCGCACATCTTGCCAAAAAAGATTGATATCTCCAACATGGTAATTTTTCATAAAAGACATGAATAAACGCATTGGAAATATAGGATTTGTACTCCAAACCAAACCATCTATAATTTCTACTTTTAAGGCTCTTTTGTAAATTTTTTTATTTGAATACAAAAAACCTTTGTGTTGATACAGCGCTGTAGTTTTTGTGGTATCCCATGCAACAGGATTGGAGGTTATGCTACCTTTAAATTTATCTTTTATCTTTGGATAACTCCCTTTTTTAAAAGTATTCCAACCAAGGACACCACCTGTTTCATTAGGCTTTATCATTGGTTTTATGGTTTTAAATAAAGTAGGCTTCATCACGGTACCAACAACATATGCTGCAATTAGCTTTTGCTGTAAAGGCTTGTCATCGAAAAAATCCCGTAATAAAAATTTAGTATGCGTAGAACCTTGACTATGACTTGCAATAATAATTGGCCTGCCATTATTATACTTTTTCAGATACACTTCAAAGGCTTTTTTAACATCTGAATACGCAAGTAACAACGCTTTTTTTCCTCCTTTTTCTAACATACTGTAAGATCTTAAATGTGCCTGCCTATAATAAGGCACATACAATTTACCCGAAGTTATAAAAGCTGAAGCTTGAAGTAAAACTACTTTATTTAAAACTTTATATTGTTGTTCTACATCTGCTATTGGAGCATTCCAACGCACGTCTTCTTTAGAAGTATTTAATGTTGGATACACATAAAAAACATCTGCTTTTAAAGAGTCTATTGGCTTAATTTCAAATTCTTTTAAATCTACTGAATATGAAGATGGTAAGACTGCCCAACTTTTTTTATTAAGATAGTTTGGGGCTTTAGGTATCTCTTTATTTTGAAACTCTTGCACTTTAATTGTAGCCTTGCAACTAAATAAAAATGCTAAAACTATTAAATACCCTATGTTTTTTATCATGTTAAATACACATCCATTAAAGATTCTGCCTCTTTTTTTGCACTCCAATTTTTTAAAATTTCTTTTCTTGCTTGGGTTCCTAAAGGTGGTGCTTTTTTACACATAGAGTTTTCCAATAGTCGCGCAAGGGCATTACTATTTCCTGCTTCAAATAGATAACCATTTTCGCCATGCGTAATTAATGAAGAGTGTACCCCTACATTTTTTGTAGCAATTACAACACAACCACTAGACATAGCTTCTGCTGTTACTAAAGAAAAGCCTTCGGAATAACTTGGTACTACCGCAATTTTAGATGCTTGGTAAAAAGAAGTAATATCTAAAGTTTCATCTATAAAAAAAACTTGATTTTCTATCGCATTATTTTTAGCAATTACTTTTAACTCGGCTAAAAAATGAGGCTTATCTACTTTACCCACAATCACCAATGCCCAGTTTTGGTGGTCTCTTAAAACTTTTGCAGCATTTAATAGATTTAGGTGGCCTTTTGCTTTTCGAACCCTTCCAGCGCATAAAATAATATTTTCTTGAGAGATGTTTTTTAATTGAACATTTTCTTTTGGCTTAAATAGGGTAACATTTACTCCATGCCCAACAATTGTATTTTCAATCCCTATTTTTTCACTCATACTTTTAATAAGGGTAATTACCTTATCTGATTTCTTTAGTAATTTCAAAGTTAAACCAGATGGAATAGTTTCTGCATGCCGAGTTGCAATCAACTTAAATTTTGCTCCTAAAAATCGAAAAAATAGCATGCGAATAATCTCATTATTACGATGACAATGCACCACAACCTCTCTATCAGAAAATAATAAATTTTTTAAATTTTTTATAGAAATATGTTTCCCTTTTGCGCCATAACCAAATAGATACGTTTCAAATTTAGTGTCAAAAAAAGGCAAAACATTCTCTATGCTTCGGGTAACCCCTGTTCTGCGTTTGTGAAAATGAGTATGAATTAAGATTGGTTTCAACGGCAATATTTTATGCGAATCTTCTTTCGATAATAGTTAATAGACGATCTTCTAGCTCTTCCTGTTCAGACCAATTATAATCTGGCTTTACCATTTTAGTGATAAATTTTTTCGCTTCTTTTTCTGTTTTAAAAGTATTTAACTGAGAAATTACTCTATTAAAGTCTTCTTGGCTGCCTTCAAACAAGTTCTTGACAAATACAATTCTATCGTTTAAACCGATCTGAATATTGGTCTGTAATTTATCATTTAAAGATGAAGGCTTTAAAGGCTCGAATAAATCAGCAATTATATCCACAGAAATAGTATCCTCTAACTCTTCCTCTAAGGTTAAATCTTTACGGTCTTGAATATCTTCTAAAGGGTCTTCAGCTTTTTCTGTTTCTGCATCTCCAAAAATTAAGTTTTCTAAATCATTAAAAGGTTGCTCTGTTTCAGTTATTTCCTCAACTTCCAGAAATTCTTTTGTTTCATTTATACCTTGATCTTCAATTTCTTCAAGATTTTTTTCTTCTTTAGAAAAATTATCTTCAATGTCTACATTGGTTTTTTTATTTTCAACATCTAAAAGAACTTCTTTAAAATCTCCTGCAATCACTTCTACCTTATTAGCCTCATCTGCCTCCTTAGAACTTTGGTCTTTAACTTTATACGCCTCTTCAACCTTTAAAATAAGCGCTTCTTTTTTCACGTTTACCCCTGGCGTTGTATTCACATACTCTTCAACAAATGCTAGAACAGATAATTTTTCATAAATTTCATGTGCTTTTTGTTTCAATAAGAAGACATTCTCTTTATTTTTCATCTGTAAAAGGCTGTGCGCTAAACTAATTAAATCGCTTTCCAGTTTTTTGTGCATAAGTTGTAAGTTGAGGTTGTTTTTTATTCGTAAAATTTAATAAATTTGTTAATTACCAAAGTAACACAAAATTTAAATCTCTAAAGCCTAAAATTACAAAATGTTTCTTGAAAATACAGTAAATCATACAGAACAATTTGGTTGGAT
>CAJXAS010000116.1 GCA_913050305.1 uncultured Polaribacter sp.
AACAAATTCGTCAGTTAACAGGTATGCGTGGATTAATGGCAAAACCTAAAAAATCTACAGCAGGTGGTGGAGAAATCATTGAGAATCCAATTCTTTCTAACTTTAAGGAAGGGTTATCAATTCTTGAATATTTTATCTCAACGCACGGTGCACGTAAAGGACTTGCGGATACGGCTTTAAAGACGGCAGATGCTGGTTATTTAACACGTAGATTAGTAGATGTTTCACAAGATGTTATCGTTAATGAAGAAGACTGTGGTACATTAAGAGGTTTAGAGGTGAATCCATTAAAGAAAAATGATGAGATTGTAGAATCTTTATCAGATAGAATTGAAGGACGTGTCTCTTTAAATGATGTATATCATCCTTTAACAGAAGAAATAATTTTACAAGCAAACGAACCAATTACTTCTAAACTAGCGATTGCTGTTGAAAAGTCTGGTATCGATGCTGTGCAAGTTAGATCTGCGTTATCATGTGAATCTACGAGAGGTATTTGTGCAAAATGTTACGGGCAGAGTTTATCTACTCTTAATAAAGTACAAATTGGTGAAGCAGTTGGTGTAATTGCTGCACAATCTATTGGAGAACCAGGTACACAGTTAACATTACGTACATTCCACGTTGGTGGGGTTGCAGGAAACATTTCTGAAGAGAATAAGTTAATTGCTAAGTTTGAAGGAACTGTAAAGATTGAAGATTTAAGAACTGTATCAGGTAAAGATAATGACGGTAATGCAACAGATATCGTTATTTCTAGAACTGCAGAGATTAAAATTATAAATAAGAAAACAGGTATTACACAGAGTACAAACATTATCCCTTATGGTTCTGTTATTTTTGATAAAGACAGAAAAACAATCAAAAAAGGAGACGTAATTGTGCAATGGGATCCATTTAATGGTGTAATCGTTTCTGAGTTTGGAGGTAAAGTGAAGTTTGATAACTTACAACAGGGTGTTAACTATTCTGTAGAAGTTGATGAGCAAACAGGTTTCCAAGAAATGGTAATGATTGACTCTAAGAACAAGAAATTAATTGCTTCTTTAATCGTTGAAGATAAAGACGGTACTGCTTTACGTTCTTATAGTTTACCAGTTGGTGCTCACTTAATGGTGAATGACAATGAAATGGTAGAATCTGGACATACGTTAGTTAAAATTCCAAGAAAATCTGGTAAAGCCGGAGATATTACTGGAGGTTTACCACGTGTAACAGAATTATTTGAAGCACGTAACCCATCGAACCCTTCTGTAGTTTCAGAGATTGATGGTGTTGTTTCTTTCGGGAAAATTAAACGTGGTAATAGAGAAATTATCGTAGAATCTAAAACTGGAGATATTAGCAAGTATTTAGTAAAACTTTCTAACCAAATTTTAGTTCAGGAAAATGACTTTATTAAAGCAGGTATGCCATTATCAGACGGAGCAACAACTCCTTCAGATATTTTAAGAATAAAAGGACCTTCTGCAGTGCAAGAATATTTAGTAAATGAAATACAAGAAGTATATCGTTTACAAGGTGTGAAAATTAACGACAAACATTTCGAAGTAGTTGTTCGTCAAATGATGCGTAAAGTTAAAATTATTGATTCTGGAGATACTTTATTCTTAGAGAATCAATTAATTCATAAAATTGACTTTATCAAAGACAACGATGCAATTTACGGAATGAAAGTTGTTGAAGAGGCTGGAGATTCTGAGAACTTAAAACCAGGTCAAATTGTTTCTGCACGTCAA
Source organism: uncultured Polaribacter sp. (assembly GCA_913050305.1). Taxonomy (GTDB): domain Bacteria; phylum Bacteroidota; class Bacteroidia; order Flavobacteriales; family Flavobacteriaceae; genus Polaribacter. The sequence continues at coordinate 1,740 of CAJXAS010000116.1, forward strand.
TTAAGAGATGAGAATTCTTTATTAAGAAGAAATGATCAAAACTTAGTAGAAGCAAGAGATGCTAAGCCAGCAACGGCAGAGCAGGTTTTACAAGGTATTACAAGAGCATCACTACAAACAAAATCGTTTATTTCTGCAGCTTCTTTCCAGGAGACTACAAAAGTATTAAACGAGGCTGCTGTAAGTGGTAAAATAGATACATTAGAAGGCTTAAAAGAAAATGTGATTGTTGGTAAGAGAATACCAGCAGGAACAGGTATGAGGTCTTATGAAAAAATTCTAGTTGGTCCTAAAGACGAAATAGAAAAGAGTTTCTAATAACTTTTACTAGTTAAAAGTTTACTATTTAAAAGTTGAATTGTGTTCTGTAAATTTTTTATGGAATTCAATTCAACTTTTTTATTTTTTGTACCTTTCAAGTATTAAATAAGTTGAAAATTAAATAAATTATGGAAGAAAATAAAAACAAAGACGGACAATTAAATATAGAATTAGATCAAGTAATTGCAGAAGGAACCTATTCTAATTTGGCTATTATCAATCATTCTGTTTCAGAATTTATTGTAGATTTTATTAATATAATGCCAGGTGTACCAAAGGCAAAAGTAAAATCTAGAATTATATTAACCCCGCAACATGCAAAAAGGTTGGCAAAGGCTTTAGCAGATAATGTTAGGAAATTTGAACAAGCTAATGGTGAAATTAAGGATTATGAACGTCCGCCAGTTCCAATGAATTTTGGACCAACAGGACAAGCGTAGAATTTATTTAAATACACATCAAAAAAGTAGTTACGATCGTATGATATCTGAGCTACTTTTTTTATGAACAAAATAGTAATTATATTATTCCCTTAAATATTATACTTCACATAACACTGATACTTTAATAGCGCTAATTACTTTTTAAAGATACTTCTTAAATGCTTGTATAAAAATGCATTTGTTTTTACATAATGAAAAGAAATAAAGCAGACAATAGCAATAAAGAACAATGCGCCAAAAATGGCTTGCCAAGGAGTTAATGTTTTTCCAATAATTCTATTTAAGCCAATACCCACAAAACTTCCATAAATAATCGTAAAATGAATTACATAAATAGATAGCGTTTTTTGTCCGATTTTTAAAATTAATGGAAACTTTAAATAATTTTCAAATGCATAGAAAAAAGAAAAGTATAAAAATACATTTCCTAGTCTTGTAAATAAATAATTATAGTTTGCAGCATCTAAAAATAATTGAATATTCGATATTCTATATAGTAAAATTAAGATATCAGAAGAACAAATAATTAAGACCCAACCTAATATAAAGAAAGATAAGACTGTTATTTTTTTAAATTGAGGTCTATTTGAATACTTATGAAATAATGTCGCTATATACGCTCCAAATGCAATATATCCAAACCATGGGGTAATTGTAAATATAGAACCGTTTCCTTTTGAAACATAATTATTTAGAAGTGCAGGAAGGGCGTCAAAACTTATGGTACGATATAATGGTTCTGAGATAAAAATCAGAAAACCTAGAGCTAATAAAATAAAAGAAAATAATAGTACTCTTTTTGCACATAAGTAATAGAGTACAATAACTATTATAAGACTTAAACCAATACACTGTAAAACATCAATAACTAAAAAATAGCTATTAAAATAGCCAGAGAACCACGACAAGAAAGGTATTCTAAGCAAGTAACCAATACCAATAAGAAAAAGACCTCTTATAATTCCTTTTCGCATTCTTTGTTTGTCTTCCCCTTTTTCTTTTGCTCTTAGCAATAAATAGGTAAAAATTAAACCTGAAATAGTAAAAAACGTTGGTGCGGTAATTCCTCTGAAGTAAGACCACACAGCATAAGGAATAGCGTTTATATCTTTATAAGAATCCGCCAAGAGTGTATTTATAAAGTGTCCTTGCAACATCATTAGAATTGCAAAAGCACGAATAATATCAATAAAATATAACCTTTTACTATTCATTCGTGTTTTTTTCAACTTTAAATAATGTGATATATTCTATCTTAAGCTTTCTGTTGTAGATTATTTTAGAATAAGGTTTACTATTGTATCCAGTATCTCCTATTCCTTTTAATGGTAATACATTACAAACATAAACTTTAATTTAGATTGAATTATATGAACGAAAGTAAATAAATAAATTTAAAGTTGTTTTTAAATCTGTCTGGTTCTATTTAGTAACCAAAAATCTGCTAAAACTAATGCAGTCATAGCTTCTATTATTGGCACTGCTCTTGGCACAACACAAGGATCATGTCTTCCTTTACCAGTAATTTCTGTCACTTCACTTTCAGAATTAATAGTCTGTTGAGAACTCATAATAGTGGCAACAGGTTTAAAGGCTACCCTAAAGTAGATATCCATTCCGTTACTTATTCCACCCTGAATTCCACCCGATAGATTTGTTTTAGTAGATCCATCAGCATTAAATACATCATTATGTTCTGTACCTTTCATTTTCGAACCACAAAATCCACTACCAAATTCAAATCCTTTTACAGCATTTATAGAAAGCATTGCCTTACCTAATTCAGCATGTAGTTTATTAAAAATTGGTTCCCCTAAGCCTACAGGAACATTCTGTGCAACACAAGTAATTGTTCCACCAATGGTATCACCTGCCTTTCTAATTTCTTTTATTTTGGTAATCATTTTCTCAGCTGAAGCTTCATCAGGACATCGAACAATATTACTTTCTGTTTTAGAAAAGTCTAATTCTTGATATGGTTTTTCCATAAAAATTTCACCAACAGAAGAGGTAAATGCATTTATTTCTATAGATGAAATTAGTTGTTTCGCCAAAGCACCCGCAACTACCCAATTTGCAGTTTCACGTGCTGAACTTCTACCTCCACCTCTAAAATCTCTAAATCCATATTTTTGATCATATGTAAAATCGGCATGAGATGGTCTGTAAACATTCGTATTATGATTGTAGTCTTTAGATTTCTGGTTGGTATTTCTAATAATAAAACCAATTGAGGTTCCTGTTGTTTTTCCTTCAAAAATACCTGAAAGAAATTCTACAGTATCTGGTTCTTTACGTTGTGTAACAATTTTAGATTGCCCAGGTTTACGTCTATTTAATTCATCTTGAATAGCATCAAGGTTCACCTCTAAACCAGCAGGGAAACCATCTATAACACCACCAATGGCAGTTCCATGAGATTCACCATAGGTTGTAACTCTTAATAAATTTCCAAAAGAATTAAATGACATTTTGTTTATGTTAAATTATAATACAAATATACTAAAGTGAATAGAAGTAATTTCTAAATTTTATGCTTTTATAATGATTTCTATATTTTCTAATAGTGTAACAGAGCCTGATTATGAAGAAGATAGATTTAATATTTAATTATATTCAAGAAAGATAAAAAATAATAGCTTTTTTGTTTTTTAGAATTAAATATTCAATCTATATTTGCACCCGCATTAAGGGAATACCTTATGAGACTACTGGAGAAATGGCAGAGCGGTCGAATGCGGTAGTCTTGAAAACTATTGACTGTAACAGGTCCGGGGGTTCGAATCCCTCTTTCTCCGCAAAAGGAAACCCACAACGTTGTTGTGGGTTTTTTGTTTTCTAAAAAAGCCAAACTCGTTTGCGCTTTTTCTAGAAAACAAAAAAGACAAAATTCTTGCAAAGAATTTGGGTTTCTATGCTTGTTCTGGATTTCCTTCTGGGACGCACGAAGTAAATCCCTCTTTCTCCGCAAAAAGAAACCCACAACATTGTTGTGGGTTTTTTCTTTAACCAAATTTTTAAATTAACCTGGTTTTATATGCTTGTTCAATATTACCAATAAATTAGTCACGAGGTGACTATTTATTTCACAGTATTTAGTAATATGAAATGTATTAGAACATACAAAAATTAAGAGTTATTATTTTTTTAATGGTAGTTTTTTGAAGTTTTATTTCAGGTGTTCTAATTTTAATATGCGCTGTATTTAT
>CAJXAS010000117.1 GCA_913050305.1 uncultured Polaribacter sp.
GAATTTACAGCTGATTTCTTATGCCCAAAGTTCTAAGTTAAAAGTTGAAACAGCTGCAGCTCGCACAGGTTTATATGTAAATTTACTAAAAGGAAAGAATATTGCCGTTGTTGCAAACCAAACTTCAGTTATTTTTAAAGAAATATATAAAAAGAAACAAGAAGCAAGACATCTTGTAGATTCTCTTTTGATGCTGGGAATAGAAGTTAAAAAAGTATTTGCTCCAGAACACGGTTTTAGAGGAAAAGCAGATGCCGGTGAAGTTGTAAAAGATGGTTTTGATACTAAAACAGGCTTGCAAATTATTTCTTTGTACGGAAAAAATAAAAAACCTTCTGCAATACAGTTAAAAGGAATTGATATTGTAATTTTTGATATTCAAGACGTTGGTGCTCGTTTTTATACCTATATTTCTTCTTTACATTATGTAATGGAGGCTTGTGCTGAAGCTAGCATTCAGGTAATAATTCTTGACAGACCAAATCCGAATAGCCATTATATAGACGGTCCTGTTTTAGAAGCAGAACATACTTCTTTTGTCGGTATGCATAAAGTACCTGTTGTTTATGGAATGACCATTGGCGAATACGGAAAAATGATTAATGGTGAAAAATGGTTGCAAAACGGAATTCAATGTGATTTAAAAGTAATTCCTTTAAAAAATTACAACCATCAAACTACATATAGTTTACCTATTAAACCGTCTCCGAATTTACCAAATGATAAAAGCATCAACCTATACCCTAGCCTTTGTTTTTTTGAAGGAACTAATATTTCTGCAGGAAGAGGAACAGAAATGCAATTTCAAGTGTATGGCTCTCCGTATGTAACAAAAAGTAGTTTTACTTTTACACCGCAAGCAAATGAAGGATCAAAATACCCAAAGTATAAAAATAAACGTTGTTTTGGTGAAGATTTAAGAACTGCAAAAAACCTACAGAAGTTAGACTTGTCTTATGTAATAAAAGCATATCAACAAAATACTGCTAAAGAATTCTTTAATACTTTCTTTACCAAATTAGCAGGCACAAAGAATTTGCAAAAACAAATTGAACAAGGTTTGTCAGAAAAACAAATTAGAAGAACTTGGGAACAAGATTTAATCTCTTTTAAAAAAATTAGAAAAAAATATCTAATTTATAAATAGCTATCAAAACTGCTAAGGTATTTTTTCTCTAGAACTAAACCTCTTCTGTATGGGTTGGTTTTCTATATCCTTGAAAAGGTTGTTTTAATAATGCAATTAAAGATGCATTTTTCACTTCATCAGGAAACGTATCTACTCCATACACAATTTTTTCTCTATCTAACTCTAGATAGGTTCCAAAAAGTCGATCCCAAATAGAAAAGATATTACCGTAGTTAGAATCTGTATAAGGTAAAGTATTATGATGATGCACTTTATGCATATCTGGAGAAACAATAAAGTAACTCAAAAGTTTATCTACTTTTACAGACATTTTAATATTTGCATGCGTAAACTGTGTAAAAAGTAAAGACATCGATTGATACATAAATACAACTGCAATTGGAGTACCTACTATAAAAACACCCAACAAAGTAAATGCAAAACGAATAACACTTTCTATAGGGTGATGCCTATTTGCAGAAGTTGTATCTACTTTATGATCTGAATGATGCACCAAATGAACCATCCAAAGTGGTTTTATTTTATGTTCTGTAAAATGAACTAAGTAAGCTCCGAAAAAATCTAACAAAACAATTCCTAGAGCGGCATATGACCAAAGTGGCATTTCTGGCAACCAATTTATCAAACCAAAATTATTTATAGAAACCCAATCTGCTGTTTCTAACAACAAAAAAGCCAATGCAAAATTAATAATGATGGTGGTCAAAGTAAAAAACAAATTAGGAAGCGCATGTTTCCATTTTTTATAATCGAATTTAAACAATGGAATGGCACCTTCTAAAATCCAAAAAAAAGTAATACCACCAACTAAAATAATGCTTCTATGAGAAGAAGGGATCGTTTCAAAATAATTAAAAATAGTCTCCATAAATACTTAATTTTGTCTAAAATAACAAAAAATTAGTAAAAATAGGACTAAAAGCAAATCGTAATATTGTGGTAAAACATAAAAATCATTCAAACAAACACCCTATTTTGTGTTCGTTTGAATGATTTTATTTTTAAAATATTACAAGTCTTTTACCCCGTAATTAAATTAAGAACGCTTTACTTTTTTATTCCCTTCTAAAGGCAAACGTTTCTTTAAATTCTCTACTATATTATAAGCAGCAGGACAAACTGTGGTATTATCTATTGTTAAATCTGTAATACCAATAAATTTTTTACGATTTGTATGTGGATATTCTGCACAGGCTTTTGGCCTTACATTGTAGATAAAACAAGAGTTATCAGATTCATCAAAAAACGAACAAGGTGCTGTTTTTAAAACCAAAAAATCATCTTCATCTCTCTCTAAATACTTCTCAACAAAAAACGCGCCCTTTACTTTTAAATACTTCGAAATACGGTCTACATCTATGTTTGTAAAAATAGGACTTGTAGTTTTACAGCAATTACCACAAGTTAAACAGTCTGTTTTCTTAAACTCTTCTTCGTGCAATTCTTGCATTAAATAATCCAGTCTTTTTGGAGTGCGCTTCTTAAGCCTTGCGAAGTATTTCTGACTTTCTTTTTTTGCTTCTTCGGCTAATTTGGGGAGTTGTTCAAGAAATTTTTCCATTGTGCAAAATTACAATTATTCTTCCGGAAAAATCAATCTGAAAAACAAATAAAATTCTTAATTTTGTAATTCAATTTATCTAAGTAAATGAATATTCAAAATACTATAGAAACCAAAGTAAAAGAAGGTTTTTTAGCTTTATATACTGTAGAAATTCCATCTGTAGAATTTCAAGCAACAAGAAAAGAATTTGAAGGTGATATTACCGTTGTTGTTTTTCCAATGTTGCGCTACAAAAAAGGGAACCCTGTTCAAATTGGCGAAGACTTAGGGAAATATTTGGTAGCCCACGTAAACGAAATTACAAATTACAATGTTGTAAAAGGTTTTTTAAACTTGGTTATTGAAGATTCTGTTTACACGAACTTCTTTAATGCAGCAAATGCAAATGCAGATTTTGGTTTTATTACACCAAGTGCAAATGAGAAGGCAGTAATGGTAGAATATTCTTCTCCAAACACGAACAAGCCATTACATTTAGGCCATGTCCGTAATAACTTACTGGGTTACTCTGTTGCAGAAATTATAAAAGCTTCGGGTAAAAACGTATACAAAACACAAATTATAAACGATCGTGGAATTCATATTTGCAAGTCGATGTTGGCTTGGCAAAAATACGGAAATGGAGAAACTCCCCAGTCTACAGGTTTAAAAGGTGATAAATTGGTTGGTAATTATTATGTAAAATTCGACCAAGAATATAAGAAAGAAATTGCACAGTTAATTGCTGAAGGAAAAACTGAAGAAGAAGCAAAAAAAGAAGCACCTCTTTTAATAGCAGCACAACAAATGTTATTGAAATGGGAGGCTGGTGATGCAACAATTGTTTCACTTTGGGAAACTATGAACTCATGGGTTTATAGTGGCTTTGAGGTTACTTATAAGAATATGGGGGTTAATTTTGACACGCTATATTATGAAAGCAATACCTATTTATTAGGAAAAGATGTAGTTGCACAAGGAATAGAAAAAGGTGTTTTCTTTAAAAAAGAAGACGGCTCTGTTTGGTGCGATTTAACGGAAGATGGTTTAGACGAGAAAATTGTATTGCGTTCAGATGGCACAGCAGTTTATATGACACAAGATATTGGTACTGCCATACAACGTGTAAAAGATTTTCCTGATGTTGGCGGAATGGTATATACGGTTGGTAATGAGCAAGATTATCATTTTCAAGTCTTATTTTTAATATTGAAAAAATTAGGGTTTGATTGGTCTCAACAATTACACCATTTAAGTTATGGAATGGTAGATTTACCTTCTGGAAAAATGAAATCTAGAGAAGGAACAGTTGTGGATGCGGATGAATTAATGCTGGAAATGACAACCACTGCAAAAACTATTTCAGAAGAATTAGGAAAATTAGAAGGGTATTCTGAAGAAGAAAAAAATGAGCTTTACGAAACAATCGGTTTAGGTGCCTTAAAATATTTTATTTTAAAAGTAGATCCTAAGAAAAGAATTTTGTTTGACCCGAAGTCTTCTGTAGATTTTCAAGGAAATACAGGGCCTTTTATTCAATACACCTATGCTAGAATTCAATCTATTATTAAAAAAGCAACCTTTAATTATTCAAAAGCAGTAACCATTGATTTGCATGAAAAAGAAAAAGAGTTATTAAAGCAATTAGAATTATATCCTGATACGATTCAGCAAGCAGCGGCTAATTATTCACCTGCTTTAATTGCAAATTACACCTATGATTTAGTAAAGGAATTCAATTCTTTTTATCAGAATGTATCTATTTTAGGAGAAGAGGATCAAGATAAAAAAATATTTAGAGTGCAGTTGGCAAAGAAAGTTGCAGACACTATAAAATCGGCATTTTCTTTATTAGGAATTCGCGTTCCTGAAAGAATGTAAAAACATTAATCAGATGCAGTATGCAGTTGGTAATAAGAACAAAAGTTAGTAGATTTACAATCGTTAAATATCTACGCTTCAAAAGATAAAAAAAAATAAAAGATAAAATACAATTATGAAATACGACATCATTATTATTGGAAGTGGACCTGGAGGCTATGTTACAGGAATTAGAGCTTCTCAATTAGGCTTTAAAGTTGCCATCGTAGAAAAGGAATCTTTAGGCGGTATTTGCTTAAATTGGGGTTGTATACCAACAAAAGCCTTATTAAAATCTGCACAAGTGTATGATTATTTAAAGCATGTAGATGAATACGGCTTAAAAGCTGAAGCAATTGATAAAGATTTTGATGCTGTAATTAAAAGAAGTCGTGGTATTGCAGACGGAATGAGTAAAGGTGTTTCTTTTCTAATGAAGAAAAACAAAATCGATATTATTGATGGTTTTGGGAAAATAAAAAATGATAAAAAAGTAGACGTTACTGCTGAAGACGGGACCGTAACTGAATACAGTGCAGATAATATTATTATTGCAACGGGTTCTCGTTCTAGAGAATTACCAAACTTACCACAAGATGGTGTAAAAGTAATTGAGTACAGAAAAGCGATGACGTTGCCAAGCCAACCAAAATCTATGATTGTTGTAGGTTCTGGAGCAATTGGTGTTGAGTTTGCACATTTCTACAACACAATGGGAACAGCTGTTACCATTGTAGAATATATGCCAAATGTGGTTCCTGTAGAAGATATTGATGTCTCAAAACAATTTGAGCGCTCTTTCAAAAAAGCAGGAATTAAAATAATGACAAATTCTTCAGTTGAGGCCGTTGATACTTCTGGTGAGGGTGTTGTTGCAACTGTAAAAACTAAGAAAGGTGAAATAAAATTAGAAGCAGATATCTTATTATCGGCTGTCGGAATCAAGTCAAATATTGAAAATATTGGTTTAGAAGATGTTGGAATTATTGTTGACAGAGATAAAATTTTAG
>CAJXAS010000118.1 GCA_913050305.1 uncultured Polaribacter sp.
AACTAATAAAGATTACTATTTTCATAATATGGGAACCAATAGTACCTCCAAAAAAACATTTTAACTTATAAATAATTACAATAATTACAATTTAAAATCATTTATAATTAAAAATTGTCATCTATTACAAAAATTAGATAGCTAAATAAAATTGAGCTTTAAATATTTAGTTTTGTACTTCCGACTTTGATTTAAATAGCCCAAATGCCTGATAAAATAACAGATTTTTTACTCCTCCTTGTCATCAGCATCTTATTAAGTGCTTGTGCAACCAAGAAAGATCTTTATTATTTTCAAGGAGCTAACACCTCTAAATCATTAAAAATTTTATCTACCAGTAAAGTAATTCAGTATGAAACCACAACCATACAACCAAATGATATTTTATCTGTTAGAATTGATGCTTCTGTTATGGAGTCCGCAGAACCTTACAACCTCTCTTATGGAGTAAATAATTCTAATAATATAGAGATGAAGAAGCTAACCGGATACTTGGTAACAATTGATGGTACGATAAAATTACCAATTCTAGGTATTATTAAGGTAGCTAACAAAACTATTAATGAACTGGAATTGTCTTTAGTAAAACTTTTAGAAGAAGGTAATCACCTTCTTCAGCCTTTTGTAAATATTCGCTTGTTAAATGGAAAAGTAACCATTTTAGGAGAAGTAAGGAATCCTGGAACATATACGTTTCTTGAACCGATTCTAACTATACCACAAGCGCTAGGGTATGCAGGTGATTTGACCATAGACGGCAAACGTACTGACATCTTGTTAATTAGAGAAGTTAAAGGAAATAGAATAATGAAAAGTATAGACTTAACAGCCACCGATTGGATGAACGATGCAACGTACTATGTAAAACCCAATGATGTACTTGTAGTGCGTCCGAATTTCCGAAAAGTACAATCAACGGGTATCATTAGGAACATTACAAACTTAATTTCTACTGTGAGTATTATTATAACTGCTATTTTTTTAATAAGAAGATAAATACAGACCATGTTAGAACCCGTATCTTTTAGCAAAGCACAAGACATAGAACCTCCTAAAGATTTTAAAGAATTATTTTTAAAATACTTTTACTTCTGGCCTTGGTTTGTTTTAGGACTTTCTATAGCACTAGCCAGCTCTTATTTTTACATTAATAGTGCCACTGTAATTTATACAACAAACGCTAGAATAAAAATTATTAATGAAAAATCGATTCCAGAATCATTTATGGAAGTATCGATAGTATTTGATAAACCTAAAATAAATATAGAAAATGAAATTGCAGTTTTAAAGTCTTACCGACTAACGGAAGAGGTAGTAAGAGCGTTAGATTTAAATATTAATTATTCACATGAAGGTCTTATAAATAGGAATACAATAAAAAATACCCCTTTTAAGGTTGAGTACAAGTTTAATAAAGACAGTATTAAGACAGCTTTAAATTTTAAAATAACCATTGAAGAGGCGGGTTATACAATTAAAAAAGAGGATACAGAAGAAGTAATTTATACCAATAATTTTTGGTTTGATAGTGATAATGAAAATTTTCCAATTCAAATCAGTCCCAAAAATAACTTCAATATTACTGAATTAAAAAAGGAAAATTATTTTGTAAGTATCAACCCCATAAAAACTACCACAAAAATATATATAAATAAAATTAAAATCATCTCAGATGATGAAAAAGCTAATATTATAATATTAAGTTTAGATGGTTACAATAGTCTACAAAACGAATTAATATTAAATACGCTGATTACAGTCTATGATAATGATGGAATTAGAGATCGAAAAGAAATCTCAAAACGCACATTTTCTTTTATAGATGAACGCTTAGAATACTTACTCTCAGATCTAGAAATTATTGAGAAAAATAAAAAAGAATACAAAACATCTAATAAAATTAGTTACAGAAGAAATGACGCAAGCATTGCTAGTAATGAGCGACTATCTAAAGATAACACTTTATTTGAAATAGAAAGTCAGTTGCTACTCTTAGAAGATATAAAAAATTTAATTTTTAGCAATAAAAGTTCAGAATTTCAGCTTTTACCGTCGAATATTGGGTTAACAAATTCAAACATAAATTCTCTAATTGATAACTTTAATAATTCTGTACTCGAAGTTTATGAGTACAAACAAAGTGCAGGAGAAAACAATCCAAAATTAAAACTATTAAAAGCAACTATTCTAGAAGTTAAACGCAATATTATTAATTCTACAGACGGATATGCACAGCAATTAAAAACTTCATTAAAACAAATCAAGAAAGCACAAATTATTACAAATAGTACTTTTGCAGAGATACCAAAGAAAGAAAATATTTTGCGAACAATAGAGCGTAAACAAGAATTAAAAGAAAATTTATATATGATGCTGCTGCGTAAACGAGAGGAAGCAGCCATAAAATTTGGAATTACAACATCCAATGTAAAAGTGATAGACTTCGGCATCACCGAAACTCTCCCAAATACATCAAATAAAGAAATTTATTTGATTGCCTTAGTCATTGGACTCCTTATCCCTTTTGTAATTATATATTTGCTGTTTTTATTAAATTCAAAGATTTTTGAAAGTAAGGATATCACAGCCGTTACAAAAGAAATTCCAATACTATTTGAAATTCCTTTATTTAAAAACGAACAACTAAAGAACTTAACCGAAAAAGCGCACCAACAAGAAGTTTTTAGAACTTTAATGTATAATACCTTATTTATAAAACCAAAAGGAACCGAAGGTAGTGGAACTTCCATATTAGTAACGTCCTCTATTTCAGGAGAAGGAAAGACATTCATAGCTATAAATTTAGCAAAATCCTTGGCTGAAAAAGGTAAAAAGGTAGTTCTTCTAGGAGGAGATCTTAGAAATCCAAAAATCCATAAATTCTTAAACCTAGAAAAAACAGGAAAAGGAATTGTTAACTATGTGCTCGATTCACAATTAAATATTAATGAAATAACAACTTCTTTTTCTGAGAATGTCTCGTCATTTGATATTATATTTAGTGGAATAGTGCCGTCAATACCTACGACTATTTTAGCAAACCCACGTTTTGAAACTTTGATATCTAAACTTAAAAACAAATATGATTATGTAGTCATAGACTCTGCACCCACACAATTAGTATCAGATACATTGGTCTTTGCAGAAAATGCAGATATAACACTACTTGTGACACGGTTTAGATATACAGATAAAAAAATGATTAGCTTTTCTACGAAATTAGCAAAAGAACGCAAGCTAAAGAATATGGCGTATGTAATCAATGGTATGAAAAAAAGTAGTATTGGTTATGGTTATGGTTATGGAGGTGCTCAAGAAAAGAAAAAATGATATCACTTTTAATAAATAACCAAAGTTGGCCGATTGCATTTGAATATTGTCTAAGGAAAAAAAATCAAGGCTAATTTGAGAAAATTGATTATCGCATAATATTAACAATAAGAAAGGTATAAATAAATTGAATAGGAAAAATTTACCATATGCCTTCCACTTTGTAAATATTCTAAATACTTAGTTTTTAATAAAAATAATCAAACTGTATTCTATCAGAAACAGTTATATCATAATCTCCATTATTAGAAGAAATATAGGTTAAGGTAGTACCTGACCAAGAATAAGCAGTATTACTAATTCTAATTCCATTTATATACATTTTTACTTTACTATTAGCCGATGGAACTTGTGATAAAGTGAAAGTTGTTTGAGATGCCGTAGCAGTAAATTCATCATCTACTTCTGTTACAGAAACAGCCGCTACTGCCCAGCTCGCTACACCAGCTTCATCAGATGTTAAAACTTTACCAACTGCAGGAGCACCACCCGTGATTTTTAATAAGACTGTTTCAACAGTACCATTAACTGTTAAATCTCCTAAAGTACCTACTGAAGTTAAAGATGACCCTACTACAGTTGCGTTTAATGCAGTTCCTGTTAATGTTTCAGCTACTGCCGTTACAGTTATATCTAAACTACCATCAAAATCTACTCCATTGATCTTTTTTGTTACAGCTAATTTTGTTGCTGTTCCTGCAGTTAGACCTGAAGCTATTCCTGTAATATTTGTTCCAACTAAAACCGTTGGAGTTCCTAAAGCTGGAGTTACCAAAGTTGGGGAAGTTGCAAAAACAGCAGAACCAGTTCCTGTCTCATCTGTAACTGCACCTGATAAATTTGCAGAAGTAAATGACCCCAAAGAAGCAGCGTTCCCTAAAGAAGTAACCATTCCAGTTAAATCAGCATTCGTAGCATTATTTCCATCCAATTTTTGAACAGCTTCTAGTAAATTATCTGTTGCACTAATAGTACCAGCTCCACTTGTAAATCCCGTTAATACTTTACCAATAACTGCTGAATTAGACAAAGTAGTTGCATTACCACTACTTGTAACTTCTCCTGTTAAATTGGCGTTGGTAACAACCGTGGTGGTATTCCCAGTTGAAGTAACCATCCCAGTTAAATTCGCATTGGTCGTTACATTCCCTGCCATTAAACCTGAAGCTATTCCCGTAATATTTGTTCCAACTAAAACCGTTGGAGTTCCTAAAGCTGGAGTTACCAAAGTTGGGGAAGTTGCAAAAACAGCAGAACCAGTTCCTGTCTCATCTGTAACTGCACCTGATAAATTTGCAGAAGTAAATGACCCCAAAGAAGCAGCGTTCCCTAAAGAAGTAACCATTCCAGTTAAATCAGCATTCGTAGCATTATTTCCATCCAATTTTTGAACAGCTTCTAGTAAATTATCTGTTGCACTAATAGTACCAGCTCCACTTGTAAATCCCGTTAATACTTTACCAATAACCGATGAATTATTTAATGTAACTACTCCGGTGTTATCTATTATGGCTTCGCCTGATAACGTTACTTCCGCTGCTTGGTTAGTTCCGTCTCCTAAATAAATCTTTCCATCAGCCAAGGTATTGATGGCTGTTACTTCTGTATCTACATAATTCTTAGTCGCTGCATCTTGTGATGATAAAGGATCGGCAACGCCTGTTAGGTTTTTTCCTCCAAGAGCCACATTTACCGTTGCTGCTGCAAATCCACTTAATGGAATGTTTGTCTTATCTAACTTCGCATCAGTAACATTAGCATCTAATAGTTTTGCTGTTGTTACATTCGCGTCAGCTATCTTAGCAGTAGTTACATTTGCATTTTTAATTTTAGCCGTTTCTACAGCAGCATTGGCTAAATCTCCAACTACAATAGTTCCGTCAGCTATCATTGAACTTACCACTTGGCTCGCACCAATTGTACTCACACCAGCGTTATCAATAGTAACATTTCCTGTTAATGTCACTTCTGAAGCTACATTACTAACGTTTCCTAAATATACTTTTCCGTCAGCTAGAGTATTTATTTCTAAATCTGCTGCGGTAGCTCTTATTACTTCTTCTGAAATTGAAGTAGTATTTGCATCTTCAGCAGATTTAGCTCTTGCCTCCTCATTAGAAACTGCAGTAGCATTTGCATCTTCAGCAGATTTAGCTCTTGCCTCCTCATTAGAAATTGAAGTAGCATTTGCCTGTTCAGCAGCGGTAGCTCTTGTT
>CAJXAS010000119.1 GCA_913050305.1 uncultured Polaribacter sp.
AATTTGCTAACTTAGAAATATCTCGGCATTAAAGACAACGTGTTTGTGTATGATTTTTTGCGTGTTTTAAGAGACTAATTTAATAAATAAAACACAAACCAAGAAAGTCCGTTTGGACTTTCGTAAGTAAGCGATTTGCAAGCAATTAATTATACACGGTGTTGGCAAATCGTTTTTTTTTAATTCCATTCAGCATTCAGTTTTTTCAATTCCGTTTTCAATTCCAACAGTGATTCCTCATCTATTAATTGAATATTTATTGTCAGTTCTTTATTTTCCGATTTCAGAATATAATCTCCAGCAAAATGTCTAATTCGTTTTATTTCATTTAGATTCATTTTTTTACCAAAAGGCCAATTTTGCTTTATAATTCCGTTTTCAAGAGTTAAATATTTTTCCTTTTTTTGATAGAAATACATTATTAAATAAATTCCTGAAAAAACAAACCAACCATAATCAAACCAATTCATATCTTCATTGAAAATAACTAATACTATTCCATATATGAGCCAAAATATTCCCATAATTAAATTCAACTTTACTTGTTTCTTTTTGTATCGTATTTTCATTTTTTAATGTTTGCCAACTAGTTATATGAGGCATAAACCTCCTGTTTATAGTATTCTATTTCCGGATAAGAGGAACTTTTGTTCCAGTTTTAAAATAATAAAACTGGATTGGTTTTTTTAAAACCAATCCAGTACGCCTTATTAACGTGTTCAAATAAAATTTGGGGGGTAGCTGTTAAATGTATTGTTTTTTTTTAATAGAAAAAAGTAAAAACTATTCTAAAGTAAAAGAGATGTGTATTGCTTTGTTTTTCTTTAAATCTGCACTATGATTTAAAAACACCACTTGGTTTTCAAAGACAGCTTCAATTAACCAATAAGCACCTTTAAAGTAAGAATTTAAAACGGTTGCTCTTTTTATAGGAAGCGCAGTGTTTTTTGCTGAATGCTCTATGATTTTAATTTGATGTGGATATAAGAGTACTTTTTCCTCGTTCAAAACAATATCATTTACGTCATCAAACAATGCGGCAATGTATTTATTTTCTGGGTTTTTATAAATTTCTATGGGTGTGTTATTTACTAATATTCTATTATTGCGAATAATTAATAAGCTATCTGCAAAAGAAAGGGCATCATTTTTATCATGTGTAGCAACAATACACGCAATGTTTTTTTCTTTTAGATAGGTGAATAGTTTTCTTCTTAAAGAGTTTTTTTTGAAGTTGTCTATTTGCCCGAACGGCTCATCTAAAAGAAGTAATTCGGGTTCATTTGCTAGAGCCCTTGCAATAGCTACACGTTGTTTTTGTCCGCCACTTAAGTTTTTAACTTTCGTATTAGCAAAAGAAGTCATTTCGATAACGTCCAGTAATTCTTGTGTTCGTGCTTCACTTTCTTCAGGATAGAAACGAGAAAGAAATTTTTTAATATTTTCTGCTACAGAAATATATGGCATCAAATCAAAATCTTGCGCCACATATTTAAAGAGGTCCATTCCTGGTACTAAGTTAAATTTAGGACCTAAAACCTGATTTTCTTTCCAATAAATTTCTCCTTTTTTTAAATTTAATAAACCATAAATAGCTTTTAAAAGGGTCGATTTACCACAGCCACTTTCGCCCATTACACATAAGTGTTCCCCTTCTTTTAATGAGAAGTTGAAATTATCTAAAACGGTTTTCTTTTTAGTATATCCAAATGAAATAGAAGCAACTGTTAGCATACTACAAAAATAGGGTATTCTTAGCAGTTCTGAGAAGTCAGGAGCTTATAAAAGGCCCCCGTTTTTTATTCTGTGCTTCGCAAGAAAAAGTATGTTTATAAAAAAAACCGATACGGAAGTATCGGTTTTAATTTTTAAATTTAATATGTGCGCAGTAATTTTAGTACTTAAAGAAAGAATGTGCTTACCAGATTCTCACTCTTTCTTCTGGTTTTAAATACATTTTGTCACCTTCTTTTACATCAAATGCAGTGTAGAACGCATCTACGTTTTTTAAAGGCATATATGCACGATACATTCCCGGCGCGTGTGTGTCTGTCATAATTCTGTTTTTTAATGCTTCATCTCTCATTTTTGTTCTCCAGATGGTTCCCCAAGAAAGAAAGAATCGTTGTTCTGGGGTGTAGTTATCAATATTTTCAGGTCTTCCACTTTTCTCTAAGAAAATTTGTAAACCTTCATAAGCCGCTTGTACGCCGCCTAAATCTCCAATATTTTCTCCTAAAGTATATTCGCCATTTAAGTGCATGCTATCAATGGCAATAATATCGCTGTATTGTTTTACAAGTTGTTTTCCAATGACTGCAAATTTTTCAGAATCTGTTTCTGTCCACCAGTTTTTAAGGTTTCCGTCACCGTCAAAACGAGCTCCAGAATCATCAAAACTATGAGAAATTTCATGTCCTATAACAGCACCTATTCCACCATAATTTACAGCTTCATCTGCCATATAATCATAAAAAGGAGGTTGTAAAATTGCTGCAGGAAAGACAATTTCATTATTTACGGGATTAAAGTATGCATTTACCGTTTGTGGAGACATTCCCCACTCTGTTCTATCTACTTCTTGTCCTAGTTTTGCCATGTTTTTATCATAGTTCCATTTGGTAACATTAATAGAGTTTTCAAAATAAGACCCTCCATTCTCTAAACCTTTTACTTGTAATTCAGTATAATCTTTCCAAACATCTGGATAGGCAATTTTAACTGTCAATTTGTGTAATTTTTCTAAGGCTTTTTCTTTTGTTTCTTCGCTCATCCATTCTAAACCCGCAATTCTTTTTTCGAAACCCAGCAATACGTTGTCAATCATTTCTTTTGCTTTCGCTTTTGCTTCTGGCGGAAACTTTTCATCTACATATAGTTTTCCTAAAGCTTCACCAACGGCACCATTTAAGTTTCCAATAGCTCGCTCATCTCTTGCGCGTTGTTTTTTAGCACCACGCATTTCTTTGCTATAAAATTCCCAATTAGCAGTTTCTAAATCTGTAGACAAAGAACCTAAAGAATTATTAATAGTATTCCAGCGTAATAAAAGTTTAATATCTTCTACAGAACGCGCTGTAAAAATAGCACTCATGGCCTTAATGTATCCAGGATCTGTAACGATAACTCTATCTAAATCTGCAACTCCAATTCCTTTTAAATGCGCACTCCAGTCTATGGCAGGTGCTAAAGCTGTAAGTTCTTTAACAGACATTGGATTGTACATTTTTCGAGTATCTCTGCGCTCTTCCTTCGTCATCATCGGTTCAGCTAAACTTTTCTCAAAAGCAACAATGGTAGCAGCGTTTTGTTTTGCAGTAGCTTCGTCATCACCAAACTCTTGCATCATTTTTGCTACAAATTCCTGGTATTTTTCTAACTTCTCTGCAACTTTTTCATCTACATAATAGTCTCTAGATAAACCTAAAGATCCTCCGCTCATATACCCTGCGTATTCGCTGCTATTTTTTAAATCGTTGTAAACTCCAAATCCATAGAACCCACCGCCACCGTATGGCGCCATGTTTATAATATAGTTTTCTACATCTTTCTTTGTTTTAATTTCTGCTACTTTTGCCAAAAAAGGCATTACCGGGGTTTTGCCCTGTTGGTTTCTAGCAACCGTATCCATTATAGTTTGGTAGTAGTTTACTGCTTTTTCTTGATCTGAATCGATGTCATTTCCTTGTGCGTCTTTTACTTTCGGAAAATCCCTTTCGGCAATGGCATTATTTAAAATAGCTAATACGTCTGCATCTGTCTTTTTTCGGAGTTCATTAAAACCACCCCAAGAAGTTTGATCTTCTGGAATATCCGTATTTTTTATCCAATTTCCGTTTACGTGATTAAAGAAATCATCGGATGCTTTTACAGAGACATCCATGTTTTCTAAAGTGATACCAGCAGGTCTCTCTTTTTGTTTGGTACAAGCCACAAAAGCGAGACATGTTATTGCGGTGGTAAAAAGAACTTTTTTTATTGTTTTCATAGGTGTATTATTTAATTGTTTGATTCATCATAGTATTATTTTAATGCCGTACGAATATGTAGACGATAAAATTTAAAATAAAGTTGCTTGGAAAGAAATTCTTGTTTTCTCTAATTTTAATAGCATTTTAATTTTCAACCAAATATAGTAAAATTTAAAAACAGATATTTTAATGAACTAATTTTATAATTTAAGCAAAGCACTTTTAAATTGGTTAGTTTTGCAATTACAAAACATTACATGAAGGATTATATTATTATAGGAGCTGGACAGTCTGGTTTGGCCATTGCGTATTATTTGCATAAACAAAATGCAAATTACTTAGTGGTAGATGCTAATGATGAAATAGGAGCACCTTGGTTAAAAAGATGGGATTCTTTAAAGTTATTTACACCTTCTGAATTTAATAGTTTACCTGGTTTAAAATTCCCACATGAGAAAGGACACTATGCAGACAAGTATGAGGTTGCAAATTATCTAAAATTATATGTGTCTACCTTTAAGATTCCAGTAGAATTTAACCATAAAATTACTTCGTTAAAAAAAGAAGATGGAGTTTTCAAATTAAAAAGTGATTTGAAAGCATTTGAAGCAAAAAATGTAATTATTGCTACGGGTCCGTTTCATAAACCATTTACACCATCGTGTCATTTAAAAATCTCTAAAGACGTTTTACAGATTCATAGTGAACATTATAAAAGTACAGCGCAGTTAAAAGAGGGTGCTACTTTGGTAGTTGGCGCAGGAGACTCTGGGGTGCAGATTTTAAGTGAGATTTCTAAAACGAAAGGTCCGGTTTATTTTTCTGGAAACACAAATATCACTTCACTTCCGCAAGAAATATTAGGAAAAACATTGTGGTGGTGGTTTCATAAAGTAGGATTTTTAACCGCTCATAAATATTCTTGGATTGGCAAAGTATTAAGCAAAACAGGGCAACCAGTGATTGGTACAGATGTAAAAACACTATTTAAAAAAGAAAACATTACCTGTGTTGGCAGAACGCTTGATGCGAATAAGCAAACGATAATCTTTGAAAAACAGGAAGTAAGCGATATTAAAAACATTGTCTGGGCTACCGGCTTTAAACCAAACTTTAGTTGGATTGATGGTATTGAGCTAGACGAAAGTAACTACCCAAAAAATTACAGAGGTGTTAGTAAAACCATAGACGGCTTGTACTTTTTAGGCTTGCCATGGTTGTATACGAGAGGCTCTGCTACTTTAGGCGGTGTGCAAAGAGATGCAAAATACTTGAACACATATCTTTCTAAAAAAGAAACAAAAAAGGTGCTTGCGTAGTTCCCATTTTTAATCTTATACTATAAAAAGACAGCTACAAATAGCTGTCTTTTTATGTTTTTATATTCCTTTTAAACTAAGGTTTAATATTTGTTTTTGGGGGATTAGGCAG
>CAJXAS010000120.1 GCA_913050305.1 uncultured Polaribacter sp.
ATAACTCGATATGCTTACAAATTCACTGTCCTTGCTGTCAAAACCAGTCGTCCCCAAAATGTCAAAGAAGTATTTTTTTTAAATTAAAATACCAAGTACAAAAGTATAAAAAATACAGTTGTTTATCGTTATAAAATCTAATATCTTCGAGCAAATATTATTCTATTTAAACAACACCATTTTTAGGATTAAAAAAAGAGAAGATTATGAAGTTTGGCATTATAAAAGAACGTAAAAACCCACCAGATAGGAGAGTTGTTTTTTCACCTGGAAAATTAAAAGAATTTAAACAGCAATTTGTAGAAGCACAAATTCTTGTAGAAAGTTCAGGTATTCGCGTTTTTACGGACAAGCAATATGTAGATGCAGGATTAGAGATTTCAGAAAAAATGGTAAGTTGTGACGTTTTATTTGGGGTAAAAGAAGTACCTGTAGAAGCTTTAATACCTAATAAAAAATATTTTTTCTTTAGCCATACTATTAAAAAACAACCTTATAATAGAGATTTGTTAAATGCAATCTTAGAGAAAAATATAGTGTTGTATGATCATGAAACTATTATTAAAGAAAATGGTGCCCGCTTAATAGGTTTTGGTCGTTACGCAGGTATTGTGGGTGCTTATAATGGTTTTAGAGCAATAGGTTTAAAAACGGCTGAGTTTAGTTTGCCAAAAGCAGAAAACTTAGACAGTCAGCAAGAATTAATTACAGCATTAAATAATATAAAGTTACCCAATTTAAAAATATTATTAACTGGAAATGGCAAAGTAGCGTTTGGTGCAAAAGAGATGTTAGACGCCATGCATATCAAACAAGTATCAGTGGCAGAATATCTTTCTAAAACTTTTACTGAACCAGTATATTGTTTGGCAGATGTCTTAGATTATAATAAATCTAAAGAAGGTGAGAATACTACTAATAGACATTTCTATGACTATCCAGAAGCATACGTTTCTAACTTTATGCG
This sequence comes from uncultured Polaribacter sp., assembly GCA_913050305.1. Taxonomy (GTDB): domain Bacteria; phylum Bacteroidota; class Bacteroidia; order Flavobacteriales; family Flavobacteriaceae; genus Polaribacter. Next base: position 968 of record CAJXAS010000120.1, read on the forward strand.
CTTTGCTAAGGTTACAGATTTTTTTATTGCTGGTCATTTTTTCGGAAATTGCGCACCCTATTTATTTACAAGAGAAGATGCTAAATCTGTAGATTTTAAAATCAAATTTGTTGCAGATATTTCTTGTGATGTAGATGGTCCTGTTGCTTCAACCCTAAGAGCATCTACCATTGCAGATCCAATTTATGGGTATAATGCACAAACAGCCTCTGAAGTAGATTATATGCATAAAGATGCTATTGTAGTAATGGCTGTAGATAATTTACCTTGTGAACTACCTAAAGATGCAAGTGAAGGCTTTGGAGAAATGTTTTTAGAAAATGTGATTCCTGCTTTTTTTAATGATGATAAAGATGGTGTTTTAGCGCGTGCTAAAATGACAGAAAATGGAAGGCTTACGGAACGTTTTTCGTACTTACAAGATTATATTGACGGAAAAGAATAATGATTGGAGATAGACAGTTTCTTATTGACTTAGCAAAAATGAAAATGCCTTTTGGCAAATACAAAGGTAGATTCTTGATTGACTTGCCAGAACATTATATTGTTTGGTATAAAACAAAGGGGTTTCCTGCAGGTAAATTAGGGAAACAAATGGAGCTAGTGTATGAACTTCAATTAAACGGATTAGAAGATATTGTTAGAAGAATTCAACGAGATTTTACTTAAAAGAACTATCTCTCAACAACACCATACGCAGCATGCGCTATTGCTAAAATGGTAAACGAAGAATACCAATAGCTAGGAATTACAAAACAATAAATACTAAGTAGTAAAGATAAAGCACTTAAAATAAGAATGTTTTTACGAGCTTTGTTTTTAATGAGTAGTAAGAAAATTCCGTATATAAAAAGAAAGCTTGGTGCAATCAAATTTACCATACCTAATTTCATTAAGGTGATTAATAAAATAAAAAGCAATGCAATGCCTATTAAATATTTTAAAAAACTCGCTTTCGTTGTACCATTCCATAACAAAAGATGAAAACTTTTTGAAATTCTTTTTCCACTAAAGAATAGCGCGAAAAAAGAGAAGAAAATAAAAACACCCGCAAGAGAAATAAAGATGATTTCAATAATTTGAGGGGACAGCATACCTAAGGTATGATCATCTACTAAAAAGTTAGTTAATACATAATTATAAGCATAGCTCAAAAGGAAAAAATAAACTCCAATAAGAATGCTTGTAATACCTTTTAAAGAAAAATTCACTTCAAAATTATCGTGTAAATGTTTATTATTTGCCATAAATTATTCAACTTAAGGTAAATATACAAAAAAGGAGTAATATCAATTTTTAATATCAATGTAAATTATAGCAATATTTGATAGTATTTATTTTATAAGCACAAAAAAACCATTCAAATTTTACAATCTAAATGGTCTAAATAATAATTAATATATTTATAACTTATTAATAGTCTGTCTAATGGCAACTAAGTTAGTTAATAAACCTTCTAAGTTATCTAGATGCAACATATTTGCTCCATCAGATTTTGCGTTTTTAGGGTCAAAATGAGTTTCTATAAATAAGCCATCTACATTATTTACAATTCCAGCTCTTGCAATTGTTTCGATCATTTCAGGCCTACCACCGGTTACACCTGCAGTTTGATTTGGTTGTTGTAAAGAATGTGTTACGTCTAATATTGTAGGTGCAAATTCGCGCATTTCAGGAATCCCTCTAAAATCTACAATCATATCTTGGTAACCAAACATGGTTCCTCTATCGGTAATCCATGCTTTATTAGAACCCGCATCTTTTACTTTTTGCACCGCGTGTTTCATTGCATCGGGACTCATGAATTGTCCTTTTTTTAAGTTTACAACCTTACCTGTTTTTGCCGCAGCAACTACCAAGTCTGTTTGGCGAACTAAAAAAGCAGGAATCTGCAAAATATCTACATATTCTGCCGCTTTTATAGCGTCAGAAACTTCATGAATATCTGTTACTGTTGGCACGTTAAATGTTTCAGAAACTTTACGTAAAATCTTCAAAGCTTTTTCATCTCCAATTCCAGTAAAACTATCAATTCTACTTCTGTTTGCTTTTTTAAAACTTCCTTTAAAAATATAAGGTATTGCTAATTTGTCTGTTATTGTAATTACTTTTTCAGCAATTCTCAAAGCCATTTCTTCACTTTCTATAGCACAAGGACCAGCTAATAAAAAAAAGTTATTAGCATTGGTATGTTTTATATTCGGAATTTCAGATAAAATCATTTATAAAAATTTTTTACAAAAATACATAAAAAAGAGATGTATTAAGACTGAATTAAAAAGCATGTTAAGAATCATTGAAAATTATTTTATTCTTGATTTAATTATCATATTTTTACTGATCAAAGAAGAATTAAGATGAAAAAAATAATAAGTTTTTTAATAGTATTAATATTTTTTTTTAGTTGTGCAGTGCATACTAAAGGAGTTGATGATGCCCTTGTAAAAGAGAATAGAGATGCTGTATCTGGATTAAAAAATAACACAAATAATATTGTGATAGATTCTAATATGGTTAGAAAACATTTATACACATTAGCCGCAGATAATATGGAGGGAAGGCAATCTGGAACTCCAGGAATTGAAAAAGCAGCCGTATATATAGAAAATGAGTTTAAAAAAATAGGGTTGTCTACTTTTGGAGATTTAGAAAGCTATAGACAAACTTTTACTTTTAAAAATAGAAAATCAAAGGAAGATATTATATCTAGTAATATTATTGGAGTTCTAGAAGGTAAAAGTAAAAAAGACGAATATGTAATTATTTCTGCACATTACGATCATTTAGGGATGAAGAAAAGTGGAGAAGGAGATCTTATTTATAATGGTGCAAATGACGACGCTTCTGGGGTAACAGGTGTATTGGCTTTGGCGGCATATTTTAAAAAAGTAGGTCATGAAAGAACGATTGTTTTTGCTGCTTTTACTGCAGAAGAAATGGGTTTAATAGGCTCTACTTATTTTGGGAAAGAAATTGATGCAGCTAAATTTGTGGCAGGTATTAATTTAGAGATGATTGGTAAAACGCCAAGTTTTGGGCCTAATACAGCTTGGTTAACGGGTTTTGAGCGCTCAGATTTTGGGAAAATTATTCAGAAAAATTTAGAAGGTTCAGGATATCAATTATTCCCAGATCCTTATAAGAATTTTAATTTATTTTTTAGATCAGATAACGCTTCTTTAGCTAGGTTGGGAGTACCTTCTCACACATTTTCTACAACACCAATAGATATAGATCCAGATTATCATCAAGTATCAGATGAGGCTGAAACGTTAAATATAACGGTAATTACACAAACCATACAGGCGGTTGCAATAGGAACAGAAAGTATTATAAACGGAGAAGATACACCAACAAGAGTTGTGCTTGAAGATAAGAAGTAATCACAAGAAACGGCTCGGACAGATAACAAAAAAACCCTCTAAAATTGATTTTAGAGGATTTGTTATTTTATGATGGTTGTATTTTAAAATTGATATCTAATAGCAAGTGCGAAACTGCTGCCAAGACCATCATAATTGCCTGTAATACCAATTTCAGGTCTGTAATCTAAAGAGATTAAAATAGGTGTATTAAAGTTATATTCAATTCCAATTACACCAGCACCAAATAAAGCAGAATACCCAGAATCATACCCAGCACCAAAACCAGCATACCAATTAAATTTATCTTCTAAATTCCAAACCCATTGATACAAACCAGTTCCTTTAAAACTGCTGAATTCATCTCTCAGACCTACGTTTACTTCTAAACGATTATTGCCTGTCATTTTCTTTTGATAAGAAATGTCAGCACCCAATCCGTCACCTTTATTAAAACGCAAACCAATAGCATTTTCTGAAATTTCTTGAGCGTTTACTGAAAACATGGTGAGGAATAATACCCCAAATATTAAAGACACTTTTTTCATAATTTTTTTTGACAAATATAAATTTTTATTTCTTCAGATTAACTGTTAAATCTTAGTGTATATCCTTTGAATGGTTGTAGCTCCGTTTTTAAAGTTAGCGAAAATATTTATTCAAATATCGCATTCAAAAATAGGGATGTATTCTGTAATGCAGTCAAAAAAGAAATGTTGCCGTATTTTTTAGACTTATAAAGTTGTACACATAAACGTTAAACCAGTAAAATTTATTTTTAACTGAGTTTGAGACTAAATATAATCATTATTGTAATGAGCTTTTGTATTTTTACTTTTTTAAATTTTTTATTAAATGAACATTCATTTTATTGCCATTGGCGGAAGCGCA
>CAJXAS010000121.1 GCA_913050305.1 uncultured Polaribacter sp.
TTACGTTTTCTACCAAAACGCTCTGGCATTAAATCATTAAAATAAAGATTGTTTTTATGATCTCCGTCTGCATGTATTCCTGCTGTTTGCGTAAAAACATTTGCACCTACAACTGGCTTATTTACGGGTATTCTAAAACCAGAAAATGTTTCTACCAACTTACTTACTTTATTTAATGCTTTCTCGTTAACAGTTATTCTCACATCTGTTAAGAAATCATTAATTACAGCAATAACACTGGCCGTTGGTGCATTTCCGGCGCGCTCCCCCATTCCGTTAATAGTCAAATGCAAACCATTTACACCTGATTTTACAGCTTCCATAACATTTGCAACTCCCAAATCATAATCATTATGACCATGAAAATCAAAATGTGTATTTGGGTATTTTTCACGAACCTCTGATATAAATCTTGCAGTTTCATCCGGAGTTAAAACTCCTAAAGTATCCGGTAATAAAACACGTTCTATATTTTGAGTCGTTAAGAAATCTAAATATTCAAAAACATAAGCTTTTGAATTTCGCATTCCATTTGACCAATCTTCTAAATAAACATTCGTTTTTATACCGTGTTTAGTAGCCGATTCTATGTTCTTTTGAATGTCAGTGAAATGTTGTTTTGGTGTTTTTTTAAGCTGATGTATTAAATGGTTTAAAGAACCTTTGGTTAATAAATTTTGGACTTTCGCACCAGCATTTAACATCCACTTAATTGATTTTCCTGCATCAACAAAAGTTAATACTTCTATCTTCTCTAAACAATTATGTTCAGAAGCCCAAGAAGTAATTTTCTTTACCGCTTCTAATTCACCTTCAGATACTCTAGCAGAAGCTACTTCTAAACGGTCTACTTCTAATTCTTCTAAAAGTAATTTTGCGATTGTTAATTTTTCAGAAACTGAAAACGATACTCCGGATGTTTGTTCGCCATCACGCAGTGTCGTATCCATTATTTCAATCTTTCTCTTCGCCATAGTGAAACCCTAAAATGGTCTTGTTTTAGCAAATTCAGTTATTTCACCTTCGATATTTTTTAAATAATCAATATCATCAAAACCGTTTAACATGTTGTCTTTTTTGTACGTATTAATTACAAAAGATTCAGACTGCCCAGTAGCAACTAAAGTTACTTTCTGGTTTGGTAAGTCAACATTAATCTCCGTTTTAGGGTCTGCCATAATTGCTGCAAATAAAGTATCTGCGAAGGCTGCTGAAACTTGGACTGGCAAAACACCAACGTTCAAACAGTTATTCTTGAAAATATCTGCAAATGCTGATGAAATTACGCAACGCAATCCAAAATCATACACAGACCAAGCTGCGTGCTCTCTAGAAGAACCAGAACCAAAGTTTCTTCCACCAACTAATATTTTAGAACCTGCATAAATTTCTTTATTTAAAGGAAAATCTACCTTTGGTGTTCCATCTTGATTATATCTCCAATCACGAAAAAAGTTTACATCAAAATCTACACGTTCTGTTGCTTTTAAGAAACGAGCAGGTATTATCTGATCTGTATCTACATTCTCTGTTGGTAAAGGGTATGCTGTACTTGTTAATACTCCAAATTTATCGTAAGCCATTGTTTTCTATATTTGTAAAGCTTTAAAGTTTCAAGGTTTCAAAGTTCATTCTGTTGCGAACTTTCTAACTTTGTACTCTCCAACTTTTATACTTTTAAATTTTATACTAATAATGTTCTAGGGTCTGTAACTACCCCTTGCACCGCAGATGCTGCAGCAACTAATGGAGAAGCTAATAGTGTTCTAGAACCTGGTCCTTGTCTACCTTCAAAATTTCTATTAGATGTGGAAACTGATAATTTCCCTGAGGGAATTTTATCATCATTCATTGCCAAACAAGCCGAACAGCCCGGTTCTCTTAAAACAAAACCTGCGTCTGTAATAATTTTATCTAAGCCTTCCTCCTTTATTTGATCTACTACTTTATGTGAACCTGGTACTAACCAAGCTGTAACATTATCTGCTTTCTGTCTTCCTTCAACAATTGAACAAAAGCCTCTAAAGTCCTCTATTCTTCCATTTGTACAAGAACCTAAAAACACAAAATCTATTTCTTTACCAATCATAGAATCACCTTCGTTAAAGGACATATATCCTAAAGACTTTCTATAAGTTTCTACACCACCTTCTAGGCTTTCTGCAGTTGGTATTGAATTTGTTACGCCCATTCCCATTCCTGGATTTGTGCCATACGTAATCATTGGTTCTATATCTGCAGCTTCGTAGGTATGTTCTACATCAAATGCAGCACCTTCTTCTGTGTATAAAGTTTCCCAATAGTTCATCGCCTTGTCCCAATCTGCTCCTTTTGGAGTTTGAGCACGACCTTTAATATATTTATAAGTTTTTGCATCCGGAGCAATCATTCCTCCTCTTGCTCCCATTTCTATGGATAAGTTACAGACGGTCATTCGACCTTCCATAGACATATCTTCAAAAACATCTCCTGCATATTCAACAAAGTAACCTGTTGCACCAGAAGTTGTTTGTTTTGCAATAATATATAAAGCAACATCTTTAGGCGTTACACCAAGACCTAGTTTTCCGTTTACGTTAATACGCATCTTCATAGGTTTTGGTTGCATAATACATTGTGTGGACAATACCATCTCCACTTCAGAAGTACCAATACCAAAAGCAATGGCTCCAAAAGCACCATGTGTAGACGTATGTGAATCTCCACAAACAATTGTTGCGCCAGGCAATGTAATTCCATTTTCTGGACCTACAACATGAACAATTCCGTTATTTTCATCTCCTAAACCCCAGTGCGAAATACCGTGCTTTGCAGCGTTGTTTTCTAAAGCGTCTAACTGATTTGCAGACAAAGGATCTGCTACCGGTAAATGTTGATTTATTGTTGGTGTGTTGTGATCTGCTGTTGCGAATGTACGCCCAGGATATACAACACTGTTCCCTCTACTTTCTAGTCCTAAAAAAGCTACTGGACTTGTAACTTCGTGGATAAAATGACGGTCTATAAAAAACACATCTGGTCCGTCTTTAACCTGACGAACAACGTGTGAATCCCATACTTTGTCAAATAGTGTATTTGCCATTTTTTTATTCTTAAATTATTTAAATTATAATCAATTATCAAAAATAAGGTTTTTATTGCATTTTATTGGGGTTAATACCTGTTTTGGTATTATTTTCAACTGTTAATGATAGCTTTATATACCTGATAATGAATTTATTAAACTAAAGTAAAGTACGATGTCTATTAATTTCGTAGTGGTTTGGTTTTGTTGATGTGTTAAGATATAATCTATTATGTTATCTCCTTTTATTGATTTATTAAATGTCTAAAAACAAAAAACTCAAAGCACTACAAAAAATCTAATTAATGTATCTTTGTTTTCTATTTAAAAATGAAAATTATGCAAGACAATAAAATCCTTAAATATATAGATGAAGTGCTAAAAAACATGCCAACAAGTTGGTTGAACTTAACTACGCACCGATTAGATATTTATGACGAAAAACTAGCTAAAACAGCCTTTTTAAAGCAGTTTAAATCTTTGTTTGATACTAATAATTCAGAAGCTTTTGCATTAAATGAACTGCCAACTGCATATGACTATATTCGTTTAGGACATCCGTTATCCTGCATTCTAGAATGGACAATAGCAAACTTAAATAATCAGAAATCTGAAAATATAATTAGTTTTTCATCACAAACAGTTCCTGTTTTAGCAATTCTTAGAAAAAACTTATTAGAAAATAAAAAGACACAAATTAATTACATTAATGAATTACCAGCGTTTTTTGACGCTGATATTCTAAGGAATGTATATGGTTATAATTTTGAAGTACATAAAGTTAAAAATGCAGCAGACATTACTTCATTTGATGGTAGTATAGTTTTCATCTCTGAACAAGAAAAAATTAATAGCTTTAAAAATTCTAAAAACATCGATTTTTGCATTCAGACCTATACTAACTTAGGAAGTATCTTATTAGTAAATGGTGCAAAAAACGAACATTATGTTTCAGATATTCAACATGTAAGAAGAAGAGAAACTATTTCAATGACGCCAGTAAACTCTCTTAATGCATTAAAATCATTACTAACAGAAATGGTTATTATAAATCCAGAAAGCAACTATGAAACAAATAAAATAAGTGTTTTAAATTCCATTAAAAAAATTAATGGAACTACTACAAAACCTTTGGTTGGCTCCAGCGGTCTATCTATTCAATATGCAATTATGATGGGGTTAATTCATGATGCATTAGAAAAACATCCAGGAAAAGCAATTAAAATTATTGTCCCTCCAAATTGCTATGGTGGCACAAATGACCAAGCTAGACGCGTTGCTGCCTGTTTAAATCTAGTTGAAGTAGTAGATTTACTGGTAGACGGTGATAATGATATGGTGCAAAGCATAGACACTATTCTACATAAAATTGCGAAAGAAGATAGCGTTCCTTATATTATTGCAGAAATCCCTACAAATCCTAGAGTTGAAGTACCAAATCTAATAAAACTAGAAGAAGTTTTGAGTAAAAAGCGCACAACTGCGAACGGAATTAGTGCCATTGATCCTGTTTTTATTTTAGATCAAACTTTTTGTCCGAATGTACATTTCTTAGGTGAAAATGCGATACTATCTTCTGTTAGAGCTATATCGTACGCTAGTGGTTCTAAATTTCCTAGTGGTGGACAATGTACTGCGGGTTACTGCGTAGGAAATATAAAAACAGAACATTTGATGGAGAAAATAGACCTGCACCTAAAACTCTGCGATAATGAAGCCACATTGCTTCAAATGGAAATATTAGCAAAGCAATTGCCTTCTATGACTCATAGAATTGAAGATGCTTATAAAAACACCCGCGAATTTGTAAGTTTTATTAACAAGACTTTGCCGACAGCCAAAATTAATTTTGTTTCTAAAGAATTGGCTAAACAAGGTTTTACTCCTTCTGTTTTCTCATTAGACCTCCCTACCAAAGGAGCTACAGATGAAGAAAGAGAAACATACAAAAGGGCGATGAATTTAAAACTAATCAACTTAATGATTACTGAAATACCTAATGAGAGTAAGTTCTGCGTAAGTTACGGACAATTAAAAGGTTGTTATTGGACCATTCCTGCAACTTCTACACAAGGAACTACAAAAGAAGGTGACAAAGATTATATTGTGCGAGCTTCCCT
>CAJXAS010000122.1 GCA_913050305.1 uncultured Polaribacter sp.
GATGATTTAAAAGATGGTGGTTCTATTATTTGGGCAGAAACTGTAGATGCAATTCGCAGAGCAAACCCGACGACAACTTTAGAGACTTTAATTCCAGATTTTCAAGGAAACACAAAACAGATTGATCGCGTAATAGCTGTGCACCCAGAAGTAGTTTCTCATAACATGGAAACTGTAAGAAGATTGACACGTGAGGTTAGAATTCAAGCAAAATACGATAGAAGTTTAGGCGTTTTAAAATACCTAAAAGAAAACGGAATGAGAACTAAAACGGGTTTGATGCTAGGTTTGGGAGAGACAGAAGAAGAAGTGCTGCAGACAATGCAAGATTTACGTGAAGTAAATTGCGATATCATTACAATTGGGCAATATTTACAGCCCTCTAAAAAACATTTACCTTTGAAGGAATTTGTAACACCAGAACAGTTTAAAAAATATGAAACCTTAGGCTTGGAAATGGGCTTTATGTATGTAGAAAGCGGACCATTAGTAAGATCTTCTTATAAAGCACATAAACACGCAAAGTAGTCTACTTTTTAATAAATATACACCACTAAAGTAAAAACGATGTTCTAAAGAGCATCGTTTTTATTGTTTATAGTATAAAAATTACTTAAAATAAATACTTTTTAAAAAATAATTAAGTTTGGCATAATGCTTGATGTTATAATTATTAGAGACCTAGTAAACCTCTTTTCATTGTTAGAATTAGTTAGTTAAAAAAACCATCTCGTTTGAGATGGTTTTTTTATTTTCTAAATATATTTAAATTTCCCGTTTTTTTATTTCTTTAACTATTTATTCAATAAAACCTTGTGCTTTCATCCATTCATCATTAAACATTTTACCAACATAACGACTTCCATGATCATGAAATAAAACAACCACCACATCATCTTTTGTGAAATGTTCTTTTAATTGCAACAAACCTTTTATTGCGGCCCCCGCAGAATTTCCTAAAAACATCCCTTCTTCTTTAGCCAAGCGCTGGGTATAAACTGCAGCATCCTTATCGGTTACTTTAGTAAAACCATCTATAACTCCAAAATTTACGTTTAATGGTAAAATATCTTCTCCAATACCTTCTGTTATGTATGGGTAAATTTCTTTTTCATCAAAAATACCGGTTTCGTGATATTTTTTGAAAACAGAGCCATACGTATCAATTCCCCAGATTTTAACAGTAGTACCTGCTTCTTTTGCCATCATTTTTAAATAAGTACCAACACCAGAAATAGTTCCTCCAGTTCCTACTCCAACAACAAAATGGGTGATTTTCCCAGCTGTTTGTTCCCAGATTTCTGGACCTGTACTTAAAAAATGTGCTTTACAATTACTAGGGTTATCATATTGGTTAACGTACCAAGAATTAGGCGTTTCTTCTCCTAAACGCTTAGAAACTGAATAATAAGAACGGGGATCATCTGGCTCTACATCTGTAGGACAAACCACAACTTCTGCACCAACTGCTCTTAAAATATCTATCTTTTCTTTAGATTGTTTGTCTGCCATTACAAAAATACACTTGTACCCTTTTATAACCGCAGCCAAAGCCAGACCCATGCCTGTGTTACCAGAAGTTCCTTCTATAATGGTACCTCCAGGTTTTAAACGCCCATCTGCTTCAGCATCTTTTATCATCTGCAAAGCCATTCTATCTTTTACCGAGTTCCCTGGATTAAATGTCTCGTATTTAGAAAGCACTAAACATGGCAATTCTTTTGTTAAAACATTCAATTTAACTAAAGGAGTGTTCCCAATAGTTTCTAATATATTTTCTGCGTATTTCATTGCTATAAATTCTACGACAAAGGTAAATAATTTTACGGGCGCTCCCTAAAGGTCTTGCTTTTCATTCTCTCTTTTTCTCATCCTAGTAAAAAAATAGTTTTTCATCAAAATTTTACAGACCTAAAATATCACATAATATGCTGTAAGTGTAACTATAGTTTATAAACAAAAAAAATAGGAAAATCCGATACTTAGACTTTCCTATATTTAAAACAAATCAACCCATTAATCTTCTATAGAAATATGTATAGTACTCGTGATTTTAAGTGCACGTCCTCCCAGTTCCAATGAATTCAAAAATTCTTTAGCATTAGATTTATCACTTATTAATTCTTTTATTCTAGAGTTATCAAAAACACATGTATCTTGAACATTCCCCTCTATTCTCGATAACCTTTGTAGTTTATGAAAATTTATTTTAACATCTACTACACTGTTTAAGATATTTAAAGCCTCTCTTTTCGTAAATTTACCTTCAATTAATTTCAATTGATGTAATAGCGTTTCATTGCCTTCTTTTAATTTTTCTATAGTTGTATTATTCAAAGTTCGTGTATTAGTTAGTTTTTAGCAAAAATGCTATACCTTTTTTATTCCTGTGATTTCAAAACCATAAACACCTTTAAATATGTCTATTGCTTCATTAAAACTTATTGCAATTGTTACCATCCTTAATTCTTCTCCTTCACTATCTTTGTAGTTAATTATGTAGTCCCCAAATTTACTAACATCAGATAAAATTAATTCCTTTATTTCTGGTATTTCAAAAAGTGTATCTAAAAATATAGTACTGTTTTTAAAAGTTTCATTACTATTTTTCAAATAAAATGATTTGTCTATTATTTTACTTTTTAAGTTCATGATATCTTTGTTTTTAAGTTAATTCTATGCAATAACCTTATCCCTGTCTTCAGGTTGATATGTATTTAATAGTTTTGTATCCGAAATAAAATATTAAAGTAATTTCATAGATCTAAAAAGTAATTTCTTCTTACTAAACTCCCTTCTTAAATCTTATATAAAGAAAGTTCTTTTTTTTCATAAATTTTTATTTATATTTATAATGAATTACATAAAAATATTTAATGAACTATACACTACATCAATTAGAGATTTTTAGAAAAATTGCTGAACTTCAAAGTGTTACGAAAGCTTCAGAGCACCTTTTTTTAACTCAGCCTGCAGTATCCATACAATTAAAAAATTTTCAAGCACAATTTAATTTACCTCTATTTGAGATAGTCGGCAGAAAGTTGTACATCACAGAGTTTGGTGAAGAAATTTCTGAAACTGCTTTTAAAATTTTAGAGCAAGTAGAAAATATAAAATATAAATCGGCCATTTTTGAAGGAAAAATAGCTGGTAAACTAAATATAAGTATTGTATCTACTGCAAAATACACCATGCCCTATTTCTTATCAGACTTTATTAAAACAAATGAAATGGTATCTTTAACAATAGATGTAACTAATAAAATGACGGTACTAAGAAGCCTAGAGAATAACGAATGTGACTTTGCTATGGTCTCAACAATTCCTGAAAAACTAAACATAGATCGCATAGAGTTGATGAAAAATAAACTTTATTTTGTTGCTAATAAAGATTTTAATCCTTCTAAAAAAAAGGTGCTTTTAAAGGATTTAAATAAATCTTTATTCATTTTTAGAGAACCTGGCTCAGCTACTCGCCTAGCTATGGAAAAATATTTGGTAAAGCATAAAATAGCAATTGAAAAAGAAATGGAACTTACTTCTAACGAAGCTGTAAAACAAGCAATTATTGCCGGTTTAGGCATTTCTATCATGCCAATTATTGGTATAAAAAATGAATTACAAAACGGAGATCTACAAATTATTGAGATGACTGATTTTCCATTAGAAACAAATTGGAACTTAATTTGGTTAAAGTCTAAAAACCTTTCTCTAGTAGCAAAAGCTTTTAAAGAACATCTCGAGGAAAATAAAGAAAAGATTATAAAGCAACACTTTACCTGGTTTAAGAGCGTAGAATAATTTTTTAAGCGAACTTTATAGATTTAGATGGATTTATTTTAGTAATAATAAATGAAGGAATAATCAACATTAAAAAACATAAAACTAGTGTACCTATATTTAAAGCCAAAATTACACTTATAGAAATATGAACTGGCATAGTAGCTACGTAATACGTTTCTGGATTTAAAGTAATTATCTTAAAAAAATATTGAACGCCAATTATGGACAAACCGATAACGTTTCCCCAGAAAAGTCCTTTTAAAATAAGGTAAGAAGCATTGTATAAAAATATTTTACGAATGCTAGCATTGTGACTTCCTAGGGCTTTTAAAATACCAATCATCTGAACGCGTTCTAAAATTAAAACCAATAAAGCAGTGATCATATTAATACCTGCAATTAAAATCATAATACCAATAATAAACCAAACATTGTTATCAAATAATTTAATCCATTCAAAAACTGTTGGATATAATTTTGTAATTGAATTTGCATTTAAAGTACCACTAATATCTCTGTAAATTTGTTCGCTTTTTTCTTCGATATCATTAAAATCATTCAATAACACTTCAAAACCGCCTACCTGGTTCTCTGTCCATTTATTCAATCGCTGTACTTCTCTAATATCGCCAATCATCATGTTTTTATCAAACGGGGCAAAACCAGAGTTATAAATTCCGCAAATACGATACTTTCTATTGGATGGTAATTTACTTGAAGTGGTTTTTAAAAACGTAGCTGCAATTGTATCATTTAATTTTAATTGCAATCGATTCATAATTGTTTGAGACAATAAAACCTCTTTAGTTCTTGACTGATCAAAATCTGGAAAGGCACCCGCTATTAAATACTCTTTAAAGAAAGACCAATCATAATCGCTAGATACTCCTTTGAATACAATGCCTTCAAAATCAGTATTGGTTCTTATAATCCCGCCCTTAGAAGCAAATATTTGCACATTTTTTATGCCTTCTATATTTTTAAATTCAGGATAAAAATCTTGCTCAATATTTATGGGTGTGGTAGAAACATCAGAATTATTATTGTCGTAATTTACAATTTGGACATGCCCTTTAAAACCCGCCATTTTATCGCGAATTTTAGTCTGTAAACCAGATGCAGTTGCCACAGCAATAAGCATTATAATAATTCCTAACGCAATTGCGGTAATTGCAATTTTTATTATTGGCGATGAAATGCTATTTTTATACTTTTTACCAGCAATAATGCGTTTTGCAATAAATAACTCGTAATTCAAATTGATGATATCTTTTAAACCTTTCAAAAGTACATATTTATTCTTATTTCTTTTACTGAATTTACAGCTGATTTCTTATGCCCAAAGTTCTAAGTTAAAAGTTGAAACAGCT
>CAJXAS010000123.1 GCA_913050305.1 uncultured Polaribacter sp.
TTGTAAAAAAGCAGAAAATTTATCATTAAAATGATACCCGCCATTTAAGTTAACATCTACAAAAGAAGATACTGTTGTTACACCATTTATGCTCGATGGAAATTTTGCAGTATACAGCGCATCTTTGCTTTCAGTTCTATAATAAATATTTGAAGTAGCGTACCATTTTTCATTTTTAAATTTCGCAAGAAAGGAAGCTTTTAAAACAGGTAGATTCCAATTTTCTAGTGCTGCAGAAGTTGTATAATTGTCATATTTAATTTGTGTCGCAAAAGTTAAGGTTTTATCAAAAATGTATTCAATTTCTGTAAAAATAGAGGTGGTATTTACATCATCATAATAAATACTAAAAGAATTTCCATATTCGTAGCCTTTTAAAGCTTTTCCATCGGAGCTAGTTGCAATGCCGTTAGATTTAGAATTATTTCTTAAAAATAAAGGTTTGTCTTCTTCTTTTGTAATACTTGCCTTTATATTGTAGTTCAGGTTTCGCGTAATATTTCCCTTGAAACCAATAAATAAATTTGAAGATTGTACAGTTTGAGTTATGAATAAAGTTGGCGAAACATACGGGTTTATTTCTGTAAACTTCTTGTATGTATTGGTTTCTAAATCTCCTGAAAAACCAGCATATCCATTTATGTACTTCTTTAAAATATTTGTTTGTAAAAGTAAGTTAGGAAACATAAAAAAATTAGTAACGTCATTTTCTAGATCTAATGAAATAAAAGTTCTTAAACTTACCCTTAAAGAAACGCCTAAATATTCTAATTTGTAATTAGGAATTATTTTTGCAGTGATTATATTGTAGTTTATTTCACTAGAATTCGCATAATTGTTTTCGAAACTACCTTTTAAAAAGGCGACTCCGGTATGTATTGAAATATCATTTAAATGAGCGCTTAATCTATCTAAAGGAAAATTTAATTTTGTCTCAAAATTCACAAGTGTTTCCGAACTATTAAATTTATCTGTAAAGTGAGAAACAGAAATTTTACTAATATCTATGTAAGAATCATGAAAATTAAAATCTCCTTCTAGCTTTAAATGAGTATATTTTTGCGCTTCATTAATACTTTTTATCGTGTTTTCTGTAAAAACTTTATCAGTTGGTAAACCATACCAATTATAATTGTTTTGTGCTGCATCTAAACTTACTTGCCAGTCAAAATACCTTTCTTGCTGTTTGAAGAAAGTTGCCATGTTAAAATTTAAAAAAGTGCTATTCAAACTAGTTTTTTCAACATTTTCTCTTGAGCCGTTATATTTAGTGTGGATGGCAAAATCATTCTTAAAACGAGTACTCTTGTGGATAAATAGTTCTGCATAAGTACTGGCATAATTACCATAGCCAACTGCCAAATAATTATTATAAATTCTTTCTTTTACACCAATATTAATATTTTTTACAACTCCTGTTTTAGGAATAAATGTAGAGGCAACAGGAGCAGAGAAAATGGTGTATTTTAATTTTTTCTTATCGCTTTTTTTTAGTAGAGTTATTTTTGGATTATTCCTTATTTTTTTTGCGTCTGAAATTTTAGGATTGTATTTCGTAATTATATTTACAATCTCAGTTTTTATAATTGTATCCTTTTTTTTTCCTTGCGCATTTGAAGAAAAAACTACTATTAAAATACCGTAAAGGAAAAAGCATTTTCTCATTATTTCTTTTTTTGCGGAGTTACTGAATTATTTTTTTTGGCTTCGTTTTGTTTTATTTTATTTAATGCGGTTTGAGCATCTTCTATAATATCTTTAAATTCTTTAAAGTTTTTTATTACATTTTCCAAAACAAAATTAGCCTGATACACATCATTTAAAGCATAATAATTTTTACCCATTATTACGTAACTTTTCACTGCCCAGTATTTATAAGCAGTGTATTTAGCAATTAATTTTTGTATCACTTTATTAGATGCTTCATATTTATTTTTCTGATTTTTAAAAAATGCATTGTAATATAAAGCTTCCGCCTTAAGTTCGCCGTCCGCAGTTTTTTCTATTTCAGCATAATACTCCTCAGCACTAATAAAATCGCTATTTTTAATAGAAGCTCTCGCAATTGTTTTTTTAGCATCGTGTTCTAATCTATTGCTTATTTTTCCTTTTCTTAATATTTTTTCAGCATACGTAATTGCAAGTTCATAAGCTTCTGTTTCATAAGTGCCTTTCATTAAATTACTTTGTGCAAAAAGAATATTCTCAGAAATATATGCCTCTTCTTCTAATCTTTTTAAAATTGGAAGCGCACTTTTAAAATCGTCTTTATTTAAATAGATTTGAGATAATTTATTTAGAGAGTTTTCAGAATATTCAGAACGATTTTCTTCAGTAACAAAAGTATAATAGAGAATTGCTTCTTGAAAAAGCTTTTCTTTAAAAAGTACATCTGCTAAATAATAATGCGCTTTTATTTTATAAGCCCCTTCAGGGAATTCTTTATTGTATTTTTTAAGGCTCTCTATAGTTTTTTTTGCATTATTAGCATCTAAATATTTTTTTTCTGCTACTGCAAATGTAGTAGTCTCTAATTGTGAGTTGGTGCTATTTATAAACGATAAAGTAGCTATCCAAGCAACGTAATCATTTAAATTACCCTCTTCTATATATACTTTTCTTGCATTGGTAACCGCTTCTAAAGCATCTGGGGAATTAGGGAATTTTGCAGCTACTGTTTTGTATTTTATTAAAGACTCTTTGTAAGCATTGTTATTAAAGTAAAGCAAACCTTGCCTTAACAGCGCTCTAGATAAAAAGATGCTTTTTGGGTGTTTCTCTGCTAGCCTATTATAGGCAATGTGTGCATTTTTAGAATCTTTAAGTGCGGAGTAGGTATTTCCTATTTGATACAAAGCGTCATCTTTTAAGTTTGAAATAGGGAATGCACTATTTACTTTTTTAAGTGCAATTATTTTTGCTTCATTTTGATTTATAAAACCATAACTCATTCCTATTTGATAGGTCGCATAATCTGTACCTATGCCAAAATCATCTGTTACGTTTTCATAGGCAATAATTGCCTTTTTATAATTTGTTGTTGCAAAATAACTATCTCCTAAACGTGTAAATGCATCATATTTTATGGCATCTGGAATCGCATCTTTTTGCAGAAACATATCAAAAGCTTTCGATGCCTTGGTATATTCTTTTAATTTAAAATGGCAATAACCAATATTGTAATCTAGTAAGATAAAAGTGTCTATATTTTTCTGTTTTACCAACCTATTTAAAGTGCTAAACTTTATGAATGCAGTTTCATAGTCTTGCAACATGTAAGTAGTTTCGGCTTCCCAATACCTACATTTTTGATTGATTTCAATGTTGCTAGATTTTTTTCCTTCAACAAATAGTAATAAAGCCTCTTTATAGCTGTTCTCATTAAATAGTTGAATACCTCGATACAATGAAATCTCTTGTATAAATGCTCTGTTTTCTTTAGATTTTTTTTGTGATAAAAATTTTAAAGCTCCTTGGTAATCTTGCTCATTTAGAAATGAAGAAACTAGCAATTCATTAATTTTAGCGTATTCTTTAGATGTCGGATATTTTTTTAAATAGTTTTGTAAAACGGCAGCTACAGCTTCAAAGGGATTTCCTTCTTCATAACTTAATTTTGCATAATTTAGTGCTGCATCTTGTTGTAAGCTTTTATTAAAACTCATTTCTGCAGCTGACCTAAAAGCGTTTAACGCAGCTGCTTTTTTGTCAAGGTTCATGTAGCATTCACCCAGGTGATAATATGCATTTTGAGAAACAGTGTTTTTCTCATCAATAATTTTATTAAAATTATTGATTGCATTTTCAAAATCTTTTTGCTTATAATATGCATATCCTAATTGATAAAAATCTGTATTATTCCATTTTCCTTTAATTCCTCCATAGTCTTTTAAATAAGGAATGGCAGCTGCATACTCTTTCAGATTGAAGTAGCTTTCTCCAATAATTTTAGATACATCAGATTTTAATTTTTTTTCTATTGTTGAAAATAATTCTAATCCAACTTTTATACAACGCTCAAAATTTCCAAATTTAAAACTAATATCTAATAAGTAATAAGAAATTTCAGCCCGGTAAGATTCATTGTCTGCAATTTCTTTTAATGTAGATTCTGCAATATCATAATCCTCTAATTTATAAGCTATAAAACCATAATAATACCTAGAATCATTTCCATATTTGGCATCATTAATTAATGGTAAAAAACGCTTATTGGCTAAAGCTAAATTATTGGTCATTAAAAAACAATAGCCCATTTTAAAATTCAACTCTTTTTGGTCTTCATCAGAAAGTTCATCTATAGTTACTTTTTGAAACCATTTTAGAGCATAAGCAGCTTTCTTATTTGCAAAATAATAGGTTCCAACATTAAAAAAAGCACCATTTTTTTTGTTGCTATTTGGATGTTTTTCTACAAATGAAAGCACCTTTTTATCTGCATCTTGCTGATTTAGTTTTATGGCACACATTGCTTCGTAGTATGAAGCATTAGCTTTTAAATTAGAACCAATATTTTTAGTTTTACGAAATGTGTAAAACATCTTTTGTGCAGCAGCATATGCTTTTGTGTTGTATAAGTTTAAGCCAGAATTATAGTTAGTTATATCTGTTGCATTCGCAATTGTTTGTTGCGATAAAAAAGGAAGGGCAACAAAGAAAAAACACAAAGAAAGCATCTCTTTTTTAAAAAAATGATATTTCATATAAATTTTATTTCTCTCGATAGATAACGAATAATTCTTTGTTTTGTTGGGGAGAACACAAAAGAATCTCAAATTCTTAATCAAAAGTAAGAATTGTTATGAATTCATAGTAAAAAATCGTTAGAAACTTTTAAGTTTGTAGAAACTACCTAATATTATGAGCAATCTTGTTTTACATCTAGAAAATGCAGAAATTTATCAAAGAGATAATTTGGTTCTTTCTAAAGTAAATTTAACTATTAATAAAGGAGAATTTTGTTATTTAATAGGAAAGACGGGTAGTGGAAAAAGTAGTTTAATGAAAACCTTATATGGAGATTTGCAACTAAGAAAAGGAGTTGGAAGTATTGTAGGGTTTGATTTAAAAGGTTTAAAAGAAAAGGAAATTCCGTTTTTAAGAAGAAAAATAGGAATTGTATTTCAAGATTTTAAGTTATTAAATGATAGAAAT
>CAJXAS010000124.1 GCA_913050305.1 uncultured Polaribacter sp.
ACCTTTGCGTACAAGCCTTTTTCCTTTGCCCAATATGCATTTTTCCAATTGGTTGCGTCCAAAGTTAATTCTGAAGTTCCTGAAACACCAATTTTTCTTGTTACTGCTGGTTCAATTACAAAAGGTCCTATTCCAATTGTAAATTCAGATAATTTTATAGATGCATTTTCAGTTGCAAGTACATAATCACAAGCCGCAATTAAACCAACACCACCGCCAACTGTTTTCCCTTGAATTCTTCCAATAATTAATTTTCCACAAGTTCTCATGGCATTTAGTACGTTTGCAAAACCGGCAAAAAATTGTTGGCCGTCTTTTAAATTAGAAATAGCCACCAACTCATCAAAAGAAGCACCCGCACAAAAAGCTTTTTTACCCTCAGATTTTAGAATAATTACTGCAACATCTGCATGATTACCCATAGTAATTACTTCTTTGGCTAATCTTCCTAATAATTCACTTGGAAAAGAATTACTAGCAGGATGTCCAAATTCTATGGTTGCAATATTATCTTGAATATTGGTATGTAAACTTCCGTTTTGTCTTGTTGTTGTCATAAACTGAATTTAAAGTAAAAGTAAGATTTAATTCTTAAAAATTTGCCCCAGAATCTTTGGGTTCAAAAAAACTACTCATATTAGAATAATAGCTTCTTTTTATTGATTTTCAGCTAAGGGTATAAATTTCTTTCTAAATTTAAAAACTAAAGGCAAGCCTCGTGCAATAATCCAGCATGCAAAGGCAATCCAAATAGCAATTAATTTATAATTTAAATAATCAAAAATTAAAAGTGTTGGCACAAAAACCAAACCGGTTGCTAAGATTAAGAGGTTTCTTAAATATTTCATTTCTCCCATTCCTTTAAACATTCCATCAAAAATAAAAGTAATAGCATTTATAGGTTGCGTAATTAAAACAATCCAAAAAACAGTATAAAATTGCTCTAGAACAAGAGTCTCATTGGTAAAGATTCTTCCTATTGCGTTGTAAAAAGTAGCTCCCAAAATTGCTATTATACTTCCTATTACAATGCCGTATTTGAAAAGTTTATTACTTAAAATAATTAAAGATTTATACTCTTTTGCGCCTAATAATTTTCCTGATAAAATATTACCAGCACTAGAATATCCATCTATCATAAAAGCACCTAATAGCCAAATATTTATACTAATAGTATATGCTGCAATATATTCTTTACCATAACCTGTTGCGTAAGATGTAGCCAAGTACAATGCTACATTTAATGCAATTGTTCTGATAAATAGATTCCCAATCATATTTAAAAGTCTAGGAATTTCTGCATGTAAAGTCAAACTTAACCTTAAAGAAATGGGTGTTTTCTTTAGTAAGAGAATCAGTGAAATTATTGCCATAACTATTTGTGCAATTACACTTGCATATGCAGCTCCTTCTACATGCATCGCAGGAACATAACCTTCAATACCGTAAACCAAAATAATATCTAACACAATATTTAAAGAAGCACCAATAATAGCAATTATCATTGGGTAAAAAGTGTTTTGTAAACCTCTAAATGTACCAAAAATGGCAAACACGAAAAGTGCAAAAGGAAAACCAAAAATTCGAATATTAAAATAGGCAATACAATATTCTAAAATCTGATCTGAAGCATTATAAAACTGAAAAATTTGTCTAGAAAACGGATATGAAACTGCCAAAACCAACAAACTGCCTGCAACAATCATTGCAATGGCCTGGGCTGGTAATTCTTTAATTTCATCTAACTTATTTGCGCCAACATATTGAGAAATAATAGATGAAATTGCACTTCTTACTTGTCCGAAAACCCAAATTAACATAGAAATAAAAGCCCCTACAATACCAACTGCGGCTAAACTTTCGGTTGCATTAATATCTATATGACCAATAATAGCAGTATCTGTTATTGATAAAACAGGCTCTGCAATACCAGCAATTAATGCTGGTATTGCTAGTTTGTTAATATTCTTAAAACTAATACTTGTGTTCAAAAAAATTATTTTTACAAATGTACATATCTAAAAAATGTAAAAAGAAAAGATTCCCTTAAAATTACTTAGCTTTGCAGTGCTATAAATTACCACACATGAAACATATATTAGTACCAATAGGATCTACAGAAAACGCCCAAAACACTTTACAATATGCCATTGATTTTGCCACAGAAATTAATGCAAAAGTGTTTGTTTTTAGAGCTTATAGTTCTCATACAAAAGCAGGAACAATGATAAATGTTGATGCAATTATAGAACGCGAAACTAATTTATATTTAAGAACAATGGTAAATAGCTGTGATATAAAAAATGTAGAAATTAAATTAATTTCTGCGAAAGGAAGTGTTTCTGAAAGCGTTACTGCTATAGATACTGAGCTAGGAATAGATTTGGTAATTGTAGGTACAAAAAGCAACTCTATTAAAGAAAATTTATTTCTTGGAAGAACTGCAGGGAATCTAGTAAAGAAAACAAATCTTGCCATTTTAGCAGTACCAGAAGGTTATAAATACATTCCTATCTCTCGCATTTTAATGGCTTTTAAATCTGGTATTGTAAAAAGTAAAACTGCTTTAAAGCCACTACAACTAATCGTTGAAAAGTTTAAAACCGAGGTACATTTATTATTGGTTAAAACTCCCAGTTATACACAAGAAGATTTAATGCTACATAAAGATTTAAAAGCATTAGAAAAAACGTTGACCATCTCAGAAAACGCAACTACTTTTCAAGGGGTTTTAGAACACATAAAATCACAAAACCCAGATATGTTGTGCGTTTTTAGACGTAAAAGAGGGTTCTTTAAAAAACTTTGGGAAAAGAATACTATTCTCAAAGAAGAGTTTTTCTCTAACGTACCTTTATTAGTTTTAAAGGGGAAATAATTATTTAATATCTTAAATCTGCTGGTTCTATAAAATCTATTTCTGGATTGTAAATTTCTTTGATATATATTTTAAGTTCTGTAATAAATTCTTCTAATTTTTCTTCGGTAATATTGGTCTCTGGTTTTTTTCTTGGCAAGGCAAAATCAATTGGTAAAAAACCACTATTTAAATTTTTAAATGAATAGATCCCGGCCTCTAAAGGTTGCGTAAAATTATAATTTTTGCTTTTAGTAAACAAATAGGCATATAACAGAACTTGAATAGCTTTTAAATGTTTCTCGTCTCGCAAATTCTCAAATTCTGGCACTCGTAAATTAGTGCTAGATACCATACCTGTTTTATAATCTATAATTCTTAAAACACCATTTAACTCATCTACCCTGTCTACTTGACCGTGTAATTTTACAGGAAAATCAATTCCTTCAATTGTTATTTCTGCAGATAAGTTTTCTTCTGTAGCAATAATTTTTAGTTTGTTCTTTTTATCTTTGAGCAATTCTTTTTCTTTCAATAAAAAATTAGATACAAATCTATTGGCAACTTCATAAATTAAACGATTTTTTCCTGTCGAAATATCTCCATTTTTAAACTGAATTTTAAAATGTTTTATTACTAAATTATTTGCTTCTTTCTCCATTTTAGAAACATTCTCTTCAGATAAAAACCTACCTACAAAAGGAGTATATAACTCGTCTAATGCCTCGTGTACCACAGTACCTAAAGTATTAAAAGCAACAGTTTCTTCAACATCATCAAACTCCTTAATTTTTAAAATTTTTTGTTTGTAAAACGAAACAGGGTTGTATAAGTAGTTTGTCAATGCAGAGGGAGAGATGCCTTTTTTTGCCAACTCTTTTAAACGCTCAAAAGTGACTTCATTTTTAGGTATTTCTTTTAATGCTGTTTTACTCGGAATCACTTTTGGAGAGATATTTTTATAAATAATATCGTCTCTCATCATTTCTAACTGTGTTACAAATCTGCTTTTTTCTCCACTTCCAAAATCATCATGTTCTGTGTTGTAGAGAATAAAAACATTTTTTGCTCTTTGTAGTAATCTGAAAAAATGATACGAAAAAATAGCATCTTTTTCTTTAAATGTTGGCAAACCAAACTCAATTTTTACATCAAAAGGAATAAAAGAATTTTGTTGTGAACTTGCTGGTAAAACACCCTCATTCGTAGAGGTTAATATAATATTTTCAAAATCTAAAACACGTGTTTCTAACATACCCATCAATTGCAAACCTCTTAATGGCTCTCCCTGAAAAGAAAGTGTTTCTGAGCTTATTAATTGTTTGAAGAACAAAGACAAGGTCTTTAAATCTGTAAAATACTCATATTCTGTTTGCAAGGTTTTCAATTGTGTAAAAGCAGTATAAAAACGAAATAAATATTCCTTTTCTAAAGTGGTTACATCTTCTTTCAAAAGAGCTATCAAATTTAGGATTCTATCTAAGAACTCATTTATGGTTGTGTATGAATTAAAAATAGCAGAAATGCCACTTTTCACTGATGCAATTGTATCTATTAATATACTTTCTATTTGTGCTTTGCTAATGAATATCAGATTTTCTTTTCCTATTTCTTCTGTAAAGTTGTCTACTAAAGCACTATTTTCATCAGATAGGAGTTTGTAAACAGATTGATGTTTTAAAAAGCGAACAACGTCTTTGTGGTAAAATTCATTTACAATAGTTTTTTGCAATTTTTCTTGCGAAACGAACAATTGGAAAATAGAAAAAAGTAAACTTGTGGTGGGAATATCTTTTAATGGATACCCCATGGTAATGTTTATAGCATTGATGTTTTTCGGTAAAGAATTTAAGGTGATTGGCAGTAAGGTTTCGTCTGCTAAAATGAGTGCAGTATTTTTAAAATCTGTAAAATTTTCTAAAATTTCTCCTGCATATTTTATCTGAGTTGTGTTTTTAGAAGCGCCAATTATTTGAATATTTTTTGGACCAGAAAAGGAATTACTCAAAGTTTTTAATGGGTTTTTTTCGTAGTATTTCCATTCCTTTTTATACTTTCTAATAAAGGTACCTGCTTGATGATTGGTATTGAAGAATACTTCATCCAAATCCCAATAAATATCAGAGTTATTGGTTTCTAATACTTTCTGAAACAAAAATTCTTCCGCCTTATTTAGAGCATTAAAACCTATAAAAAAAAACTTCTTATGGA
>CAJXAS010000125.1 GCA_913050305.1 uncultured Polaribacter sp.
CAACAGGTTCTGGAGGAGAAATTAGAGATAGATTAGCTGGCGGAAAAGGTTCTTTGCCTTTAGCAGGAACAGCGGTCTATATGACTTCTTATTCTCGTTTAGAAGAAAACAGATATTGGGAGCATAAATTTGAAGCAAGAGATTGGTTGTATCAAACGCCAATGGATATCTTAATAAAAGCCTCTAATGGTGCTTCTGATTTTGGAAACAAATTTGGACAACCTTTAATAACGGGCTCTGTATTAACTTTTGAACATGCAGAAAATTCTTCTTCAAGTAGTTCAAAGCCTAGAAAGTTAGGATACGATAAAGTAATTATGCAAGCTGGTGGTATTGGCTACGGAAAAGCTAATCAAGCATTAAAAGATACACCTAAAGAGGGAGATAAAATTGTAATTCTTGGTGGAGATAATTATAGAATAGGAATGGGTGGTGCTGCTGTTTCATCTTCAGATACAGGAGAATTTGAATCAGGAATTGAGTTAAATGCGGTGCAACGTTCAAATCCAGAAATGCAAAAACGTGCTGCAAATGCAGTTCGTGGAATGGTAGAAAGTGAAGAAAACTTTATTGTTTCTATTCACGATCATGGAGCTGGTGGACATTTAAATTGTTTATCAGAACTAGTAGAAGATACCGGAGGTAAAATAGATTTAGATAAATTACCGTTAGGAGACCCAACTTTATCAGCAAAAGAAATTATTGGCAATGAGTCTCAAGAAAGAATGGGTCTAGTTATTGCAGAGAAACATATCGATACTTTACAAAAAATTGCAGATCGAGAGCGCTCTCCAATGTACACTGTTGGTGATGTTACAGAGAATAACCGTTTTACTTTTGAGTCTAAAAAGAAAGGTGACAAACCAATGGATTTAGCCTTGGAAGATATGTTTGGTTCATCTCCAAAAACGGTCCTAACCGATATAACGGTTGAGAGAAACTATAAGAATTCTCGTTATAAAACAAAAAATTTAGAAATCTATTTAAAACAAGTTTTGCAGTTAGAAGCTGTTGCTTGTAAAGATTGGTTAACAAATAAAGTAGACAGATGTGTTGGTGGTAAAGTTGCCAAACAACAATGTGTAGGTCCATTACAAATACCGTTAAACAACGTTGGTGTAATGGCCTTAGATTATAATGGTAAAGAAGGTGTAGCAACGTCTATTGGCCACGCTCCTATCTCTGGATTAATTGATCCTGCAGCTGGTAGTAGAATTGCAATAACAGAATCTTTAACCAACTTAATTTGGGCACCATTAAAAGATAATTTAAAAAGTGTTTCACTTTCTGCAAATTGGATGTGGCCTTGTAAAAACGAAGGGGAAGATGCACGTTTATATAAAGCTGTAAAAGCAGTTTCTGAATTTTCTATAGATTTAGGAGTCAATGTTCCAACGGGAAAAGACTCTTTATCTATGAAGCAAAAATACACAGATACTGAAGTAATTTCTCCTGGAACTGTTATTATATCTGCTGCAGGAAACTGTAGTGAAATAAGTAAAGTAGTAGAGCCTCTTTTAAAAGTGGACGGTGGAAATATTTATTATATTAATGTTTCTCAAGATGAATATAAGTTAGGCGGAAGTTCATTTAACCAAACTTTAAATACTATTGGAAACGAAACACCAGATGTTACGAATGCTTCTTATGTGAAGAATACGTTTAATACTATTCAGAAATTAATAAAAGCAGATAAAATTAAAGCAGGACATGATATTGCTTCTGGTGGTTTTATTACAACCTTGTTAGAAATGTGTTTTGCTGATGTAAGTTTAGGAGCAGATTTTAATATCTCTGAATTGAATGAAGAAGATGCTATAAAAGTTTTATTTTCTGAAAATGCAGGAATTGTTTTTCAAGCAGACAACTCTATAGAAGCAGCATTTGAAGAAGTAGGAATTACTGTTTTTAATATTGGTACAGCTAACAATTCAGGAAAAGTAACTATTAAAAATAATGAAGAAACGTTCTCTTTTGATGTTGCAGAGATGAGAGATGTTTGGTATAAAACTTCTTTCTTACTAGACCAAAAGCAAACGGCTAATAATTTAGCAAAAGACCGCTTTGATAATTATAAAAAGCAACCCTTAACTTATAAATTTCCAAAGAACTTTAAAGGAACATTACCAAAAATTAATAGCAAATTACCAAAACCAAAAGCTGCAATTATTAGAGAAAAAGGTTCTAATTCTGAGCGTGAAATGGCAAATGCAATGTATTTAGCGGGTTTTGACGTAAAAGATGTGCACATGACAGATTTAATTTCTGGACGTGAAACTCTAGAAGATATTCAATTTATTGGTGCTGTTGGTGGTTTCTCTAATTCTGATGTATTAGGATCTGCAAAAGGTTGGGCAGGTGCATTTTTATACAATGCAAAAGCAAAAAAAGCATTAAAAGGTTTCTTTAAAAGAGAAGACACCTTATCTGTTGGTATTTGTAACGGGGCACAATTATGGATGGAATTAGATCTCATCAACCCAAAACATAAAGTACATGGTAAATTAATTCATAACGATTCTAAGAAGCATGAAAGTTCTTTTACCTCAGTGAAAATTCAAGAAAACAATTCTGTAATGCTATCTTCTTTAGCGGGAACAGAATTAGGTGTTTGGATTTCTCATGGAGAAGGAAAATTCAACTTACCAGAAGATGAGAAAAATTATAATATTGTTGCAAAATATGGTTTTGAAGGCTATCCTAATAACCCAAACGGTTCTGATTATAATACTGCAATGATGAGTGATGTAACCGGAAGGCATTTGGTTACAATGCCGCATATAGAGCGTTCTACTTTTCAATGGAATTGGGCAAACTATCCTGAAGGAAGAAAAGATGATGTTTCCCCCTGGTTAGAAGCATTTGTAAATGCTAAAAACTGGATAGAAAAGAAAAAATAAAAATATTATAAATGTATAAAAAACAGCTTTTAGAGAAATCTAAAAGCTGTTTTACCTTAAATTACTTATCCATAGCAACAATTAATTTTACTCTTTTACCAAAAAACTTTTACTATATTGCTGTAAAACTTTTTATATGGACGTTACGCGGCTTTTTGATTTTCCTTATTATCAACTAGAAAACTACCCACAGGAAAACTGTTTCTTGTACAAAAATGAAAATAGCTGGAAAAATATATCTACTCAAGAGTATATAGCAAAAGCCAACAAAGTAAGTAGTGCATTACTAGCATTAGGCATTCAAAAAGATGATAAAATAGCGGTTATAACTACCAATAACAACCCTAACTGGCACATCTTAGATATTGGTGTTTTGCAAATTGGTGCTCAAAATGTACCATTATATGCAACACTATCAGAGAAAGATTATGCCTATGTTTTAAATCATTCTGATGCAAAATACTGTTTTGTTTCTGATGCAGCTTTGTATGAAAAAGTAAAGAAAGTTCAAGGTCAAACACAACTTAAGAATATTTTTTCACTAGAAGAGTCTGAAGATGCGCACAGTTGGAACTCATTTTTAGCAAATGGAGAAAGCATTAATTTACAAGCACAAATAACAGCATTAAAAGCTGCGGTTAAGCCAGAACATTTAGCAACAATTATTTATACCTCTGGTACAACAGGCACCCCAAAAGGAGTCATGTTATCTCACAAAAACGTTGTAGATAATATTTTTAAAACGCACGCATCTTTAAACTTAGAAGGCAACAAAAAACGAGTTATTAGCTACTTACCTATTTCTCACATTTTTGAAAGATCTGCTTCATACTATTACCAATATCGAGGATTTGAAGTTTATTTTGCTGAAAGCATAGAACAATTAGGTGATAATATTAGAGAAATAAAGCCCCACTTCTTAGCAGTTGTTCCGAGACTATTAGAGAAAATTTTTGATAAAATAATCACTAAAGGAAGCGCTTTAGCGGGCATAAAAAAAGTATTATTTTTTTGGTCAGTTGCGCTAGCAGAAAAATTTGAACCTTATCATAAAAATGGAAAATTTTACGATTTTAAATTAAGCATTGCAAGAAAATTAATCTTTACTAAATGGCAAAAAGCTTTGGGAGGTAATCTAGAGTTTATGCTTAGCGGAAGTGCACCACTCCAAACAAAATTAATTCGTGTTTTTATGGCCGCAGGAATACCTATTTTTGAAGGTTACGGATTAACAGAAAGCTCGCCCGCCATTACTGTTAATGATTTAAGAAATAATGGATTAAAAATTGGGACTGTTGGAAAACCCTTGCAAGGTTTAGATGTTAAAATAGCTGAAGACGGTGAAATTTTAATGAAAGGTACTACCGTAATGATGGGCTATTATAAAAACGAGGAAATGACTAATAAAACCGTTATCAATGGTTATTTGCATACTGGTGATATTGGAACAATTGATAAGGAGGGTTTTTTAAAGATTACAGATAGAAAAAAAGAAATGTTTAAAACTTCTGGTGGTAAATATATTGCACCGGCAGTTATAGAAAGTGAATTGAAACAGTCTCGTTTTATAGAACAAATAATGATTATTGGCGAAGGTGAAAAAATGCCTGCTGCTTTCATTCAAATAAATTTTGACTTTGCTAAAGAATGGGCAAATCGCAAACAATTAAATGCTGAAACTATTTTGTATAATGAAAGGTTTATCAACCGTATTCAAAAAGAAGTTGATTTTCACAATCAAAAATTTGGTAAATGGGAACAGATTAAAAAATTCGAAATTACGCATGATGAGTGGACCGTTGATGCTGGTCATCTTACCCCAACCATGAAAATGCGTAGAAAGATAATTAAAGAAAAATACAAAAATTTATATCAAAAAATATATAATATATAAATATTTAGGTTCGTATTATTCATTTGCGAAATCAAGTAAAAATTCCTATTTTGCATACCATAAATTAAGAAAAACATGGCTGCAGAAATTACCCGATTATTCGATTTTCCTTACTACCAATTAGAAACTTATAATTTAAAGAAAGCATTCTCAACCAAGCACAATAATGCATGGGAAAGCATTTCTACCCAAGAATATATTGATAAAGCCAATCAACTTAGTAGAGGCTTATTAAATTTAGGAATACAACCAAATGATAAAATTGCAATAA
>CAJXAS010000126.1 GCA_913050305.1 uncultured Polaribacter sp.
CGAAAACATATAAGATAATACCTGTTAAAAGTGTTGTAATGTTTGCATCAATAATTGCAGATAAAGCTCCTTTAACAGAGAATCCTTCTTCTACAGATTGTTTTAAACCTTTCTTTCTGAATAAGCTTTCTTTAATTCTTTCAAAGATAATTACATTGGCATCTACAGACATACCTATGGTTAAGATAATACCAGCAATTCCAGGCAACGTTAATACTGCGTTGAAAGAGGCTAGTATGCCAAATATGAATAGTATGTTTACTATTAATGCAACATCTGCAAATATACCCGCTTTTCCGTAGTATAAAATCATCCAGATTAAAACTAACAAAATAGCTAAACCAAAAGAATTAATAGAGGCGTCTATAGACTCTTGCCCTAAAGATGGACCGACAACTTCTATTTGAATAATTCTTGCAGCAGCAGGTAGTTTACCAGCTTTTAAAACGGTAGCAATATCTTCTGCTTCTGTTATTGTCATGCTACCACCAGAGATAGAAGTGCTACCACCTGTAATTGCATTGTTTACTGTTGGTGCAGTGTAGACATTGTCATCTAGCACTACAGCAATAAATTTATTTTTTTGAGCAGCTAAGTCAGTAGTTAATTTTGCCCAAGCCTTAGATGCACCACTATTCATGGTCATACTTACTTCAGGTTTGTTTAACTGGCTAAACACTTGAGATGCATCTAAAATAACATCACCTTCTAAAGGAGCAATGTCATTTCTGTTCGATTTTATTGCATATAAAGCTACTAAATCATTTGCTTCAAAATCTTCATCAGTATTTTCAGTTTCTGACTGTGTAGAAAACGATTTATAATCCCATAAGAATTTTACGTAACGTAATTCATTAGGAAGTAAGTCTCTAATTTCTTTATTGTTTAATAAGCTATTTACAGTTGCAGTATCTAACACTTTAGCATAACCAATTGTAGAGCTTAATTGCGCTTGCATTGGACTTAAATAAGAGAATAACATTTTTTGATCTACTTGCGTAGAATCAGCAGATGTTCCTAATAAATCATCAATATCATCTTTTTCAACAGCTGTTTCAACTTTTTCTTTTACAGAAGTGTCTTTTAATAACTCTATAGATTTTGCATTTGCAACAGATAAGTATTGAATTACTTCTGCATTAGAATATACTTCCCAAAACTGTAATTCTGCTTTACTAGTTATCAATTTTGTTACACGCTCAATATCTTTAGCTCCTGGTAATTCAATTTGAATTCTACCAGAGTTTCCAATTCTTTGAATGTTAGGAGAAGCTACTCCAAATTTGTCTATTCTACTTCTTAGTACTTCAAAAGCAGTACCAATAGAACTATTAATTTCTTCTTGTAAAGTTTCTTTAACTGATACATTGTCTTCATTAAAAGAAATTTTATCGCTTAAAGCTTTTGTTCCAAAAATAGCAGGATCGCTTAATTTTGTATTGCCAGCAGTCAATTCAAATTCTTGAAAGAATAAATCTAAATAATTAGAGTTACTACTTTTTTGTTTCGCTTCTGCAGTTGCTAAGGCTTGGTTAAAAGCTTCGTTTTTAGAATCGTTAGATAAATTCTTTAAAACTTCTTTTACAGAAACTTGTAAGATAGCATTTACACCACCTTTTAAATCAAGACCAAGATTCATTTCTTTGTCTCTAATATCATTATACGTGTATTGTGCAACACCTACATTGATGATTTCTTTGTTTGCAATACTGTCTAAGTATTTTCTCTCAGCAACAGCTTTCTTTCTTGCATCATTATCCGTTACCGTTCTTTCTGCATATACTTTCGCATCATCTCCTACTTTATTGGCAAAAAATGTAAATGATAATTGATATAAACTCACTAATCCGAAAAGGATTGCGAATACTTTAATAAGTCCTTTGTTTTGCATCTTCTATTTTTTTGGTCGACTTTCTTTTTTTTAAAACGAGCAAATATAGTATTTCAATGTAGTCTAAACAATTATTTAGCCATATTTGTGTAGGTGTTTCTGACTATTTTTTAGGATAATTTAATTATGGCTATTTTTAAGTATTGAAAATGTGACTGTTAAATACCGTAAACTTAATTTTTTATGTTCAATTTTCTCTATAAAATCGAATTAAATAGTTTAATAATCAAAGATTATTTAAAAAAATATAGGGCAAAAAAAATCCAGCACATGCTGGATTTTTCAATTTTTATAATTAAAAAATTATAGACTATAATTCTAATAATGCGTTTGTTTTAGAAACTCCAATTGCAGATTCTTGCAAGTGTTCTTTTTCGGCATCGCTTAAATTAATTTCAACAATACTTTCAATTCCGTTTTTACCTAAAACAACAGGAACTCCAATACACAAGTCATTTAAACCATATTCACCTTCTAATAAAGTAGAGCAAGGAAAAATCTTTTTAGTATTACAAGCAATTGCTTGCACCATTCCGCTAACTGCAGCACCAGGAGCATACCAAGCAGAAGTACCTAACAAGCCGGTTAAGGTTGCACCACCAACTTTAGTATCTTGTAATACTTGTGCTAATCTTTCTTTAGAAATAAATTCTGAAACGGGAATAGAGTTTCTTGTTGCTAATCTTGTTAAAGGAACCATTCCTTTATCAGAATGCCCACCAATTACCATTCCATCAACATCAGAAATAGGCGCGCCTAAAGCTTCTGCTAATCTGTATTTAAAACGTGCAGAATCTAAAGCTCCACCCATTCCAATAATTTTATTTTTTGGAAGGCCTGTAGTTTTATGCACTAAATAAGTCATTGTATCCATCGGATTAGAAACAACAATAATAATTGTTTCCGGAGAATACTCAATTAAACTAGCAGAAACCATTTTTACAATTCCAGCATTAATACCAATTAATTCCTCACGAGTCATTCCAGGTTTTCTAGGAATACCAGAAGTAATTACACAAATATCAGAATTTGCTGTTTTAGAATAATCGCTTGTAGTTCCTGTAATTTTAGTGTCAAAACCATTTAAAGAAGCCGTTTGCATTAAATCCATTGCTTTGCCCTCTGCGAAACCTTCTTTAATGTCTAAGATTACAACTTCAGAAGCGAAATCTTTAATAGCGATGTATTCTGCACAACTAGCACCTACTGCACCAGCACCAACAACTGTAACTTTCATATTTTTGTTTTTTAATTATTTTGAGTATATAAGCGGCTAAATTACAATTTTTTAGATAGTTTATTGGCTCTTTTAATCAAAAAAAAGACACCTATATGAGATGTCTTTTTTTTGGTTAAATTTTAAAATTACTAAATTTTAAATATCAATTTTTGCATATTTTGCATTTCTTTCAATGAAATCTCTACGAGGTGGTACTTCGTCTCCCATTAGCATAGAGAAAACTCTATCTGCTTCTGCAGGACTATCTATAACCACTTTACGTAGGGTTCTAAACTCAGGGTTCATTGTAGTGTCCCAAAGTTGCTCTGCATTCATTTCTCCCAGACCTTTGTAACGCTGTATTGCTGCTGAACCGCCCATTTGCTGAACAATTAAATCACGTTGATCATCATCCCAAGCATATTCTCTTTTTTGTCCTTTTTTAACTAAATATAAAGGAGGTGTTGCAATATAAATATATCCTTGTTCTACCATCTCTTTCATGTATCTAAAAAAGAAGGTTAATATAAGTGTTGCAATATGCGATCCATCTACATCGGCATCACACATAATAACTACTTTATGGTATCTTACTTTAGATAAGTTTAAGGCTCTAGGATCTTCTTCAGTTCCAATAGAAACACCCAATGCAGTAAACATGTTTTTGATCTCTTCGTTTTCAAAAACTTTATGTTGCATTGCTTTTTCTACATTCAATATTTTTCCACGAAGTGGTAAAATTGCTTGAAAGTTTCTATCTCTACCTTGTTTTGCTGTACCACCTGCAGAATCTCCCTCAACTAAGAAAATTTCACATTGTGCTGGATCTGTCTCTGAACAATCTGATAATTTACCAGGTAAACCTCCAATAGACATTACAGTTTTACGTTGTACCATTTCTCTGGCTTTACGCGCTGCGTGTCTAGCTGTTGCTGCTAAAATTACTTTCTGAACAATTATTTTAGCATCATTAGGATTTTCCTCTAAATAATTAGTTAACATTTCAGATACGGACTGCGATACTGCAGCAGATACCTCTCTGTTTCCTAATTTTGTTTTTGTTTGTCCTTCAAATTGTGGTTCTGCAACCTTTACAGAAATAATTGCTGTTAGTCCTTCACGGAAATCATCACCAGCAATATCAAATTTTACATTTTTAAGCAAACCAGATTCGTCTGCATACTTTTTTAGAGTACCTGTTAAGCCACGTCTAAATCCAGATAGGTGTGTTCCACCTTCATGCGTATTAATGTTGTTTACGTATGAATGTAGGTTTTCTGCATACGAAGTATTGTATACCATTGCAACTTCAACAGGAATACCATTTTTTTCACCTTCCATAGAGATTACTTGTGAGGTTAACTGTTCACGAGTAGAATCTAAATATTTAATAAATTCAGGCAAACCTTCAGTACTATGAAATACTTCAGAAATAAAGTTGCCTTCATCATCTGTATTTCTCTTATCGGTTAAACTAATTGTAATTCCTTTATTTAAATAAGACAACTCACGCATACGTGTTGCTAGTGTCTCATAGCTGTATTCTGTAGTTTGTTTAAAGATAGACTTATCTGGTGAAAAAGTAACAACAGTACCCGTAAAATCACTTTCTCCAATTGTTTTTACTGGATATAGTGCTTTTCCTTGTGAATATTCTTGACGCCAAACTTTTCCTTCTTTATGAACTGTAGCAACTAAGAGCTCTGAAAGTGCATTTACACAACTTACCCCCACACCGTGCAAACCTCCAGAAACTTTATAAGAGTCTTTGTCAAATTTACCACCGGCACCAATCTTTGTCATTACTACTTGCAAAGCAGAGACACCTTCTTTCTCGTGCATTCCAACAGGAATTCCACGACCGTTATCTTTGGTTGTAACAGAATTGTCTTCGTTTATTGTAACATCAATAGTATCACAATAACCAC
>CAJXAS010000127.1 GCA_913050305.1 uncultured Polaribacter sp.
ATTTCTTGTGATAATTTACTATTCTGATAAGAAACAATCACACTTTCTATATTCGTGAAACTTTTTATTTTTAATAAACTGTAAGGACTAGTAAAAACATCTAAAACAACCGTTTTTTCTTTTGCAATTTCCTGCAACCAAACCAATTCTTTATTAGACATTTTATAGCTTTTCCATGGGTGTAAATTAGATTTATGAAGACCAATAATTACATAATTATATGGTTTTAATTTTTTAATAAGTCCATCTAAATTGTTGTCTGAAACAACCGTTACTTTTGCATATTTTTTTAACATATCTACAAAAG
The DNA here is from genome assembly GCA_913050305.1 of uncultured Polaribacter sp. Classification (GTDB taxonomy): domain Bacteria; phylum Bacteroidota; class Bacteroidia; order Flavobacteriales; family Flavobacteriaceae; genus Polaribacter. The sequence continues at coordinate 308 of CAJXAS010000127.1, forward strand.
ATTTATTTTCTGCAGAACCTAATTTAACATAAGCAATCTTTTGTTTTTCTAAGTTTGTAATTGGTACGTTATTATTTTTATTTTTTAGAAGTGTTAATGAGTTTTTTATCAATTCTCTATGGAGTAACTCATCCTCTATCCTATTTAAATCAGCTTCAATATTTTCTACAATAATCGGCTTATAAGAATGTAAACCTGCCCAATATTTAGCTTTTAATATTTTTCTAACAGAAAAATCTAATCGTTCTTTTGTTAATGTTCTTGTCTCTAATGCTTTTTTTATAATTGCTATTGATGCTGGTACATCTTGAGGAATCAATAATAAGTCGTTACCTGCTTGCAATGCTGCTAGGTCTATTTGCGCAGAAGTTGCATAGTTAGCCGCACCTTTCATATTTAAACCATCCGTAATAATTAAACCCTGAAAGCCTAATTTTTCTTGTAGCAAATGCGTTACAACATTTTTAGAAAGTGATGTGGGTAAATTCATATCCGCCTCTAAACTAGGTATGTTTAAGTGAGCAGTCATAACACTGGCTAAACCAACATCAAAAGTTTTTTTGTACGGATATAATTCTATAGAATCTAAACGCGCTTCATCAAAATTTAAAAGTGGTAAGGTATGGTGAGAATCTGTTGCTGTATCTCCATGACCAGGAAAATGTTTACCATTTGCTAAAACACCCTCACTCTGCATTCCTTTAATAAAAGCAATTGCTTTTTGTGTAACATTCTCTTTACTTTCGCCAAAAGAACGATTTCCAATAATAGGGTTTGCTGGGTTTGTATTAATATCTATTACGGGTGCAAAATTTACATGAATTCCAATTCTTTTAGCATGCTGCCCTAGATGTTTTCCAAATTGCTTTATTAAAGAATCATTTCTAATGGCACCTAAAGTCATGTTCCAAGGAAAACGATACGTATTCTTTAAGCGCATATCTAAACCCCATTCACCATCAAAACCAATTAATAAGGGAACTTTTGAAAGAGCTTGATACTTATTATTTAGAATGGCTTGTTTTTCCGGAGTTCCTTGCATAAAAATCAAATTACCTACGTGATATTTTGTAATCATTTCAGTAATAAAATCTTCGTGTTTTTGAGCTAAATTAGAATAAGCCTGTACCATATAAAGTTGGCCTATTTTTTCATCAATAGACATTTCTTTCATAATACTATCTACCCAAATATTTTGTGCTTCAAAATCTATAGTTCTTAATGGATCTAATCTTTGTGAAACCATCGTAGAACCGATAAGAGTTAATAAAAGCAATAGTATGTTTTTCTTCATTCTAATTGTTCAGTATTTTTTTTAGCTTTTTAAAGAATTTAAGCTGCTTTTATTTTTCAATACACTTCCCAAACGCACCTCATAATTTATTTTACTTGTATAAGATAAAATCAATTTTTATAACAAAAAACGCTTGTGCCAGCTTTCCTTTGCGGGAACCTCCCATTTATTTTCAAAATCTTCTTTAGTAGCTACCATGTTATTAAATACAATAGTTTCTAAAGTTACTTTCTGTTCTTTGGCATACCTCTGAAAATCAGTTAATTTTACTAAATTAATATGCTCATTATCTTTGAAGGTAACATTCATCTTATTCATTAGTTCTAATTGCAATTCCTTTTCTAACGCCTGTATGAAACGAACAGAACTGTCTATAGAGCAACCAGAGACATTGTTAAAACTCTCATCCACAGCCAATACTAAAAACTGATTATACTTAAAAGTAAAAGAACCCTTTAAATCGTCTCCATGGCGTGTCCATTGATTGATGAAATCTTCTGCTCTTATCGAAATAAATTCGACTTCTTTAGCTGTAAACTCTCTATCCGATTGATAAATCCAAACCCGTGAATTCTGAGGTAAATTATTATATTGTGTAAACATCTTTTTTTTTTAGATTTTTCGTTTATACGAGACTTTTATAACAGATTATAATATATCTAAAAATCTCAGAGTCTATCTTAAGTTAAACTTTTGCTGCAATGCTTGCAACTTATCTTCGTCTGACATCTTTTCTTTTGGTGCAGACATTCTTTCTTTTATTTCTTTCAAGACCTTTTTTGTATACAATGGGAAATCTGCATTCTGAATCCAATTGTTATACCCTGGGTTTTCTGCAAATACAGCTTCAACTGTTCTTCCTTTGTGTTTACCAAAAGAGAAAATTTCTTGATTCTCGTCATTCATCAAAATAAAGCCTGCAAAATCTGCTCTTATACCGTGTGTAGAAAACTTACTTAAAGCCGCTACTGAGTTCTCTATATCATCATATTTATCTAACTGTGCTAGCAATATTTCATACGTTGCATTCGTATCTGCTGCAGCCCCATGTGCACCTTCTAGCTCCTTCCCGCAATAAAATTGATATCCAGCACCTAAAGTTCTTTGTTCTTTTTTGTGGAAAATAACCTGTACATCAATCGCCTTTCTATCTTTCATATCAAAGTCAATTCCTGCTCGCATTAACTCCTCTGCCAACAAGGGAATATCAAAACGATTAGAATTAAAACCAGCCAAATCGCAACCGGCAATCATGTCGCTTATCGTACTAGCTAATTCTTTAAAAGTTGGTTCTGTAACTACTTTTTCATTTGTAATTCCATGAACATCTATAGACCCTTGTGGAATTTCCATTTCCGGATTTACCAACCATGTTTTACTTTCTTTATTCCCATTAGGGAACACTTTTAAAACAGCAATTTCTACAATTCTGTCTGTTGCAATATTTACGCCTGTCGTTTCTAAATCGAAAAATACAATTGGTTTTGTTAAGTTTAAGTTCATTTTTTTATTTTATTATTCAAGCAAAATCAGGAAACTCTCTATAATTTTTTATATTTTTAAAAACCTTAGCAGTGTCAATAACTTTAGGTTTAATAAGATATATAGACCTTATTTCTCTCTAAATTTATTAATCTAACTTTAATGTTTAAAGATAAAAAAAATAAAGTTTTTTTTAACCTTTTACGTTCAGTTTCTAAATATATTATTATCAAAAATAAATGAGAGCATAAAATGATTTGAAGAAGTAGATTTAATCTTTTAAAAAGGTCTGAAATTCTGCTTCTAAAGATTCAAAGTCAAAAGACTGCTCATAAAATTTTCGTTTATTTTTATTATAAATTAAAGTTGCTGGAATTGCACCAGACCAATTAGAATCGATAGATTTAAACCAACTATCATCTTTACCATTGTCTAATAAAACAACTTTAGATTGCAAATTTTTCTTTACAATAAAAGGGATCACTCTTTTATTAATTTGCTTCGGAAAATCTAAACTTACCAATAAAACGTCTATTCCTTTGGTAGCGTATACGCTCTTCAATTTTTCGAAAGCTGGCAACTCTTTTACACAGGGTGCGCACCAAGTTGCCCAAAAATTAACAACATATATTTTATCACCTTTTTGCTCTAAAAGGGGTTTTAACTCTTTATAGCTGTATAATTTTACAGTTACTCCAGAAGTGTCTATCTCTTGTTTTTCTTTAGCTGAAACTTCTTTTTTACAGGAAATAAAACCTAAAAAAATAAAACAGATAACAATAGATTTTAATTTCATTTTATAAAATTACACATTAATTAACTAAAAAAAACTCGTTAACAGGTATTAATGCTATTTTTAAAAATTTTTATCTTTCAGCTTTTATGCAAAAATATCATTCAATATTTTTGCCAAACGAATTCCTCCTCTCTGCAACTGCTCTCTAACAGTCCCGAAATGCTCATAAGAATATTTGTAACGTATATTTTCACCTACTTCAACAGATTTATAAATACTTCTTGTTACTTCATGAATTTCATCTACCCAATCCACTAAAGTTCCTGCTTCAATTGCTTTAACTTGCTTTTTAGATAAGTCTTGAGCACTTTCTGCCAATTCTAAATAACTCATGTTCCAATATTCAATCATTTTCGTATCCCAAACAGCATGTAAATTGGTTCCTTTTCCAAACCATTGAACCTTTACTGAATTTCCTCCTTTATCCTCTTTCTGTCCAATATGCATTGGTTGGTGTAAATCTCCTACAAAATGAACCAACATTTTTAAATGAAAAGACTTGTCTTCAAAAGAGCTTTCGCTATTTTTTAAAACTTCGATACATTTATTAATACCTGTAACTAAATCTCCTTTTGGATTTTTAGATGCCTCTGCGTAAGATTGATCCAAATCCATATTTACATAATGCCAAGGATAATATTTACTAAATGCTCTATCTGATTTTATTTCATCTGCATAGGTAGATACAAATGCTAGGCTTTGCCCTTTTAACAATTTGTCTATTTTCTTTTTAGCTCTTTTCTTTAAATGATTTTCAGCAATTTCCCCTGTTACTCTATGTCCATTTTGTCCCCAAAAAACTACTTCCTCTGTTGCTGGTTTTGCAAAGAAAAAAGTAGCGATTAATAAAAATAATTTAAATTTCATTGTAAAAATTTTATATATGTTTTTGCGAAGTTATAAAAAAAATGTGTCACAATTATTTTCAAACTAATAAAATAATTGGCTATATTTGTGATATCAATTTAATATCATTATAAATAATTATTATGAAAATAGAAAAAATCATCAAGCCCGCTAACGGTTACTTAATGTTAGTTATAGTTCTTACAGTCTTTTTTGGAAGCATTGCATTTTCAGTTCAACAAGAAACTGCTGTGTACCTTTTAATAACAATAGCTAGTTTTATTGGCTTTTTTGGCTTTATTCTAGTGAA
>CAJXAS010000128.1 GCA_913050305.1 uncultured Polaribacter sp.
TTGCAGAAAGGAAGGGATTCGAACCCTCGATACCGTTACCGGTATACTACCTTTCCAAGGTAGCGCCTTCGACCACTCGGCCACCTTTCTAAATATACAAAGCTATTAAACCCTCAGGAGTTTCAACTTCTATTGTACTGTTTTCTCTATCTACTTTTTTAATAAAGGCATCTACCATCGGAATAAAAATTTCTGTTCCATCTCGATCTATCTCAAAAAGTGGTTGTGCTGCTTTATCGTTTATATGAACAATTTGTCCTACTTCGCCAAAATTTGCATCCACTACAGTAAAACCAATTACTTCATGAAAATAAAACTTATCACCAGATAATTTTGGCAACATTGTTGAAGGCAAATAAATACCACATTTTAAAATTGAATCGGCCGCTTCATCAGAATAAATATCTTCAAACTGAACGCGTAGCTGATTTCCCTTATGCAACGAACTTTTTTCAATAAAAAATGGAACCAGATTAGTGCCAAATTCGACATAAACTGATTCCATTTCTGTATACAACTCAGGTTCGTCTGTATCTAATTTGATAACAACTTCACCTTTAAAACTATATTTTGTAACGATTTTGCCTAAATAAAAACAATCTTCTTTACGCATCTTCGTATAAATTTAGTTTTTATTCTGCTGCTTTTTCTTGAGCTTCATCAATAGTTTCAGGAGCTGCCTCAACAACTTCTTCAACTGCAACCTCAGCAACAACTTCTTCTACAACTGGCTTAGCTGCTTCAATTCTTGCTTCATTTACTGCTTTTTCTGCTGCAAATGCTGCTGCCTTCGCATCAGATTGTGCTTGAGATAACCCAGCTTCTTTATCAGAAATTTTTGTCGCTTTTTCCTCTACCCAAGCTGCAAATTTAGCATCTGCTTGCTCTTGAGTTAAAGCACCTTTGCGAACACCTCCAACTAAATGATTCTTTAACATAGCACCTTTATAAGATAAAAGGTTCTTTGCAGTATCTGTTGGTTGTGCACCATTTTGTAACCATTGTACAGCTTTATCAATGTTTAAATCGATAACTGCTGGGTTTACATTTGGATTGTAAGTACCTAATTTCTCTAAGTATTTACCATCTCTTTTTGCACGAGCATCAGCGGCAACGATCCAATAGAATGGTTTCCCTTTTTTACCGTGTCTTTGTAATCTAATTTTTACAGACATAATTTGTTAATTTTTTAAGGTTCTCGACCTTGATTATTAAAAATCTTACTATCTCGTAGTAAGTGGGCGCAAATATACAAATTAATTTAATTCTAGAAACTTTAAATTTACTAATTATCAAGTAGTTAATCTATTTACCTTTTGTTGATAAGTCCGTATAAATTTACATGCCTAAATCTTTCATGTTTTTGTATTTTTAACTTCCCAAATCATCCATTAAAAATAGCCATTTTATGTACTTAATTTTTGATACAGAAACTACCGGTTTACCCAAAAGCTGGAATGCTCCTATTACAAATACAGATAACTGGCCAAGATGTGTTCAAATTGCATGGCAACTGCATGATGAAATGGGAAATGTACTAGAACACAATGATTTTCTAATAAAACCAGACGGATACAACATTCCTTATGATGCAGAGAGAATTCACGGAATTTCTACAGAATTAGCGGAAGAACAAGGTATTTCTTTAGACGAATGTTTGATTTTATTTAATGAAGTTTTAGGTAAAACAAAATTTATTGTTGGTCAAAATTTAAATTTTGATTTGAATATTATGGGATGTGAATTCCATAGATTAGGGGTTGAAAACAAAATGACTTCCCTACCAATATTAGACACGTGTACCGAAAAAACAGCGTTTATGTGTCAGATTCCTGGAGGTCGTGGTGGAAAATTTAAGCTACCAACATTAACAGAATTACACAAGCATTTATTTGGTACTGGTTTTGGAGATGCGCATAACGCCACAGCAGATGTTGAGGCAACAACGCGTTGTTTTTTAGAATTAGTTCGTATTAGAGAGTTTACAAAAGAACAATTAGATGTTGATGCCGATTATTTTAAGAACTTCTCTGAGACCAATCCAAAACCAATTCAAGTTATTGGTTTAAAGCATATAAATCTTAAAAAAGAAAGTGAAAAAATTCGGCAACGTCTTGAAAAATTAAAGGACACAGCAGATACAAAATCTACTACTGTAGGTTTAGCAGAATTAGAAAATGTTCAATTTTCGCACTTACATAATCACACGCAATACTCTGTTTTACAATCTACCATGCAAATTGGTAATATTATTAAAGCTGCAGCGAAAGACAATATGCCCGCAGTGGCAATGACAGATACTGCAAATATGATGGCATCATTTCATTTTGTAAGTGCTATTTTAAGTCATAATAAAACAGCAGCAACTCCAATGAAACCAATTGTTGGTTGTGAGTTTAATGTGTGCGAAAATCATAAAAATAAATCTCAAAAAGACAATGGTTACCAAGTTGTTTTATTAGCTAAAAATAAAAAAGGATATCACAATTTGGCTAAAATGTCTTCAATTGCATTTGTAGACGGTTTTTATTATGTGCCAAGAATAGACCGAGAGGTTATTAAAAAATACAAAGAAGATATTATTGTTTTAACAGGAAATTTATATGGTGAAGTTCCTAGTAAAATTCTAAATCTTGGAGAAAAACAAGCGGAGGAAGCTTTAATCTGGTGGAAAGAAGAATTTAAAGACGACTTCTATATTGAGCTAATGCGCCACAATCAGCAAGACGAAAGAATTGTAAATGAAACGCTATTAAAATTCTCTAAAAAGCATACTGTTAAAGTTATTGCAACAAATAATACTTTTTATTTAGAGAAAAAAGATGCCAATGCACATGATATTTTATTATGTGTAAAAGATGGAGAAAAACAAGCAACACCAATAGGAAAAGGGCGCGGTTATAGATACGGTCTACCAAACCAAGAGTATTATTTTAAGTCTTCAGATGAAATGAAGGCACTTTTTGCAGATTTGCCAGAAGCGATTATCAACATTCAAGAAATTGTAGATAAAATAGAAATTTTTACACTTGCAAGAGATGTATTATTACCTGCATTTGATATTCCTGAAGAATTTAAAGATGCTGCTGATGCCGAAGACAAAGGAAAACGCGGTGAAAATAATTTTCTAAAACACCTAACATTTGTAGGTGCTAAAAAAAGATACGGAGAAATCACCGAATCTATTAAAGAACGTTTAGATTTTGAATTGTCTGTAATTGAAAAAACAGGATACCCTGGTTATTTCTTAATTGTAGAAGATTTTATTCGCGAAGCTAGAAATATGGATGTTGCCGTAGGTCCAGGACGTGGTTCTGCTGCTGGCTCTGTAGTTGCCTTTTGCTTATGGATTACCAATATAGATCCTATTAAATATGATTTGCTTTTTGAACGTTTCTTAAACCCAGAACGTGTATCGATGCCCGATATTGATATTGATTTTGATGATGAAGGACGTGGGCGTGTAATGGATTATGTAATTAATAAATATGGTGCAAATCAGGTTGCACAAATTATTACCTACGGAACTATGGCGGCAAAATCTTCCATAAGAGATACTGCCAGAGTTTTAGATTTACCACTTTTTGAAGCGGATAGAATTGCAAAATTGATTCCCTTAATTAAACTAAAAAATATTTTTGGTGACGATGCAAAAAGTAAAGGAAAGGTTGCTGGCTTAAGATCTGAAGATAAACAATTAGTTGAAGAGCTAAAAAGTTTGTCTTTTGGAAATGATCTAGTTTCTGAAACAATTAATAAAGCAACAATGCTAGAAGGTTCTGTTAGAAATACTGGAATCCATGCTTGTGGTGTCATTATTACACCCGGAGATATTACCAATTACGTGCCAGTTGCTTTGGCAAAAGATTCAGATATGTACGTTACCCAATTTGATAACTCTGTTGTAGAATCTGCAGGTTTATTAAAAATGGATTTCTTAGGATTAAAAACATTGACCTTAATTAAAGACACCGTTAAAATTGTAAAAGCAAAACACAATGTAATCTTAGATCCAGAAAACTTTCCTTTAGATGATGAAAAAACATACGAGTTGTTCCAAAAAGGAGAAACTGTAGGTATTTTTCAGTATGAATCTCCAGGAATGCAAAAACACATGCGCTCTTTAAAACCTACTGTTTTTGCAGATTTAATTGCTATGAATGCCCTGTATAGACCAGGACCAATGGAATATATCCCATCTTTTATTAATAGAAAACACGGTACAGAAGATATTGAATACGATTTACCTGCCATGGAAGAGTACTTGGCAGAAACTTACGGAATTACGGTCTACCAAGAGCAAGTAATGTTACTCTCGCAAAAGTTGGCAGATTTCACCAAAGGTGAAGCCGATGTTTTACGAAAGGCCATGGGTAAGAAGCAAATTGCAGTTTTAGATAAAATGAAACCAAAATTTGTAGAGCAAGCAGCTGCAAAAGGACATGATCCAGAAAAATTAGAAAAAATTTGGAAAGATTGGGAAGCATTTGCTAGTTATGCCTTTAATAAATCTCACTCTACTTGTTATGCCTGGATTGCATACCAAACAGCGTACTTAAAAGCACACTATCCAGCAGAATACATGGCTTCTGTACTTTCCAATAATATGAATGACATTAAATCTGTTTCATTCTTTATGGAAGAATGCAAACGAATGGGATTAGAAGTTTTTGGTCCTGATTTAAATGAATCTTATTTGAAATTTTCTGTAAATGAAGAGGGCGCTGTACGTTTTGGAATGGCTGCTGTAAAAGGTGTTGGTGCAGGCGCAGTAAGAGCTATTATTAAAGAAAGAGAAGAAAACGGAAATTTTAATTCAATTTTCGATTTAGCAAAACGTATTGATTTACGCGCTGCAAACAAAAAATCTTTTGACAGCTTAATAAAAGCAGGTGCTTTCGATTCTTTTGCAGACACACACAGAGCACAATATTTTTCTACAGATGAAAAAGGTTTGACCTTTTTAGAGCGTGCTATGAAATTTGGAAGTAAATACCAAGAAAATGAAAATTCTGCACAAGTTTCTATGTTTGG
>CAJXAS010000129.1 GCA_913050305.1 uncultured Polaribacter sp.
CTAGGACCAGACCAAACATTGGTTTTAATAAACGGGAAAAGAAGGCACAAAGCATCTTTAATAAATTTATACGGTACAAGAGGAAGAGGAAATTCGGGCACCGATTTAAATGCAATTCCTATTTCAGCAATAAAGAGAATAGAATTACTAAGGGATGGTGCTTCTGCACAATATGGTTCAGATGCTATTGCGGGTGTTTTAAATATTGTTTTAAAAGACTCTGACAATGCTTTAAACATAACATCTACTTTAGGCTTTAACAATGCAGATACCAATTCTGTTTTTCCTAATAGAGTAGATGGTTTTACCTATAAATTAGGATTAAATTATGGTATAAAAATAAATAAAGTAGGGTTTGTTAATTTTTCTGCAGAAGCGTTATCTGCAGATAAAACCATAAGACCAGCTACGGTTGCAAGAGATAAGTACGGGCAAGCTGCAGTTAAAAATGTTAGCTTTTTTGTGAACTCTGAAATTCCTATTGATATAACTACTAAATTTTATATAAACGGGGGTGTAAACTATAAAAATACAGAAGCTTTTGCTTTTTCCAGAAGAGCAAATACTGCAAGAAATGTGCTTGACATTTATCCTAACGGCTTTGATCCATTAATTACATCAAATATTGTAGATAATTCAGTATCCATTGGTTTGCTTACAAACTTTAAAGAATGGAATGTTGATGTGAATAATACTTTTGGTAGAAACAATTTTCATTACTTTATAAAGAACACTTTAAATGCTACTTTAGAGGAAAACTCTCCAACAGAATTTGATGCAGGTGGGCATCAATTAATGCAAAACACCACGAGTATAGATTTTTCTAAATACTTTTTAGCAGAGCCCTATGGTTATAATATTGCTATGGGTTTGGAGTATAGAATAGATACTTATAAAATATTTTCTGGCGAAGAAGCTTCTTATGGCTCCTATGATATTAACGGAGATTTGGTAAATTCTAGAACACCACTTTTAGATTATCAAACTTATAACGGGGCAATAAGACCTGGTGGATCTCAGGGTTTTCCTGGGTATGGACCAGAGAATGAGGTAGATAGAAGTAGGTCTAATTTTAGTATTTATTTAGATACAGAAATAGATTTTTCAGACAAATTTATGCTTGGCTCTGCTTTGCGTTTCGAATATTATAGCGATTTTGGTAGCACGCTAAACTACAAGCTTGCTTCTAGATATAAAATAACCCAAAAATTAAATTTAAGAGGTTCTTTTAGTACTGGTTTTAGAGCACCTTCATTAGCACAGCGGTATTATAATTTAACTTTTACAAACTTCATAGGAACTACAGCGTCAGAATCTTTTTTAATAGCAAATAATAGCGCCATTGCCAGAAGATTTAATATTGATGAATTACAGGAAGAAAAAGCTAGAAATTTTAGCTTAGGATTTACGGCTAAATTAAGTAATACGTTTAATGTAGCAATAGATGCATATTATGTAGCTATTAAAGACAGAATTATTTTGAGTGGTAATTTTGATGCTTCAGATTTAGGCGTAGGAATAGACAATGTTCAATTTTTTGCAAATGGCGTAAATACGGAAACGACGGGTGTAGATTTGGTTTTAAACTGGAACAAAAAAATGGAAAAGAGTCAACTCTCTATAGACCTTTCTGGCAATATAAATAATATGATTATTACCCATATTAAAAACAAAACCTTAGACCAAGAGACTTTTTTTGGCACAAGAGATCAGCAATATTTATTAGCCTCTGCGCCCAAAAGTAAATTTAATTTGGGTGTAAATTATAGTTACAAAAAATTAGAGACATCGTTAAGTTTCACGAGATTTAGCCGTGTAGATTTGGTGGATTGGCAAATAAGTCAAGATTTGTCAAACTTTAACAATTCAGAGTTAGAGAGATCTGTCGCTGCTGCTGATATTTATGATCCAAAAATAACAACAGATTTACATTTTAGTTATCATGTAACTAGCGCAGTTAACGTGCAATTTGGAGCTAATAACTTATTGAATGTATACCCAACTAAACAAAATAGTTTCACAGATAGTGGTGGCTTGTGGGATGCTACACAAATGGGAACAAACGGCTCTTTTTATTACACAAAATTGAACATAAAACTATAAGTACTGCATATTTTACTGTATTCTTTCTTTTTTTTTGAAAATAAACAAATTTTAAAGGGTATGCTTTTTCCTTTCCTGTCTTATATAATAAATAAGGCTTTGCATCTTTAAGGCTGCAGAGGTTATTTAAACATAATTTTTAACTAACAATTTATTTATGAAACAAAGATTTTTTTTAAAAGCATTTACAATTGCTTTTATGTTTATGCTACCTTTAGGGTTAATGGCACAGACAATTAAAGGAAAAGTAACAGACACTTCTGGAAGTGCGTTGCCTTACATGAATGTTCTAGTAAAAGGAACTACTACGGGAACTACAACTAGCGATTCTGGTGAATTTAGTTTAACAGTAAAAAGCTTACCAGTTACGATTGTAGTATCTTCTATTGGTTTTAAAACTAAAGAAGTAACAGTAACAAGCAACTCTTTTTTAACTATTGCAATTGAAGAAGGAGATGAGTCTTTAGGTGAGATTATCATTACAGGATCAAGAACAGCTCCTAGAAGTAGTACAGATAGCCCATTACCTATTGATGTTGTTGGTGTTAAAGAATTATTAGCTACAGGTCAAAATAGTTTTGATAAGGCGTTACAATTTAAAATTCCATCATTTAACACGGTTCAAACACCAGTAAATGATGCGACTTCTTTATTAGATCCGTATGAAATTAGAAACATGGGACCAAGTAGAACGTTAGTATTAATTAATGGAAAACGTAAAAACGTTAGTGCATTATTATATACACAAGATTCTCCTGGTAGAGGTGAAACAGGTACAGATATTTCTGCAATACCAGTAGACGCAATTAAAAGCATTCAAGTATTAAGAGATGGTGCATCTGCACAATATGGTTCTGATGCAATTGCAGGTGTAATAAACATTATCTTAAAGGATGATGTAAGTAGAGGTTCAGCAACTTTAAGATCTGGAATTACTTCAGAAGGAGATGGTGAAATGTTTGGTATTAGTATTAATAATGGATCTTCTATTGGTGACGATAAAGGTTTTATAAACTATACAGTTGACTTTTCTAAAGTAGGATTAGCAAACAGACCAGGAACAGTAAGTGCAAAAGGAGAAGCTTTTGGAGGAACTGGTTTTGGAGCTGATTTAGCAGATGTTCAAGAATTCTTATCTAGAAAACCAGATGCAGGAAACATTAACGGTTCTCCAGAAACAGTAGCTACTAAATTTTTAATTAATGGAGCTTATGATTTATCTGAAGAGTCTACATTGTATTTCAATGCAGCTTATGTATTTAAAAAAGTAAATTCTTATGCAAACTACAGAACTCCTTATTGGAAAGTAGCAACAGGAGATTTAGCTTATTTACAAGATCTATTTCCTTCAGATGAAAGAGGTGGTTTTGATGGTTATGTGCCAACTTTTGAAGGGGTATTAAATGATTTTAATGCTACTTTAGGAATTAAAAGAAAAGTAAATGATTGGAATGTTGATTCTAGTATTACTTTTGGTGGAAATGAGCAAACTTATAAGGTAAACAACTCTCATAACGCGAGTGAAGGTTATCAAGGACTTAGTCCAACAAGTTTTGATCCAGGAGGAACAGCTTTTAACCATATCGTTGGAAATTTAGATGTATCTAGACTTCTTTCTGATAAAGTTAGTATTGGTATGGGAGCAGAGTTTAGAAATGAAAATTTTGAAGTAATTGCTGGAAAAGTTTCTTCTTATGAAGGAGGTGGTTCAGATTCTTTTTCTGGAAATGATATTAAAAACTCTGGAATCTTTAACAGATATAATTTAGGTGGATATTTCAGTTTAGATTATGATGTTTCTGATGCTTTTTTATTAAGCGGTACATTACGTGGAGAGAATTATTCTGATTTTGGAAACACGTTTGTTTACAAATTTAGTTCTCGTTACAAATTATCTGATAAATATACAATGAGAGGATCTATTTCTTCAGGATTTAGAGCACCAAGTTTACACCAAATTTACACTGAAAAATCTCAATATTCTTTTTCTGATGGTGGAGGAATTAATATTGTTGGTTTAGTAAATAACGTATCACCTAGAGCAAAACAATTAGGTATTCCTAAATTGACTCCAGAAAAGTCAACAAACATTACTGTTGGTTTTGGTGGGAAAATTTCAAATAATATCAACTTTACAGTAGATTATTATAAAATTGACGTAGAAGATAGAGTTATCTATACAAATCAAATTGATGGGAATCAATTTTTCTTGAATGGTTTTGATACTACTACATCTGGGATTGATTTTGTATCAGGTATTTCTAATATTGAAATAGGATCTGGTAAATTAGATTTAAATCTTTCTGGAAATTATACGATTGAAAATAAGGCAACAGAAGATATTCCTACTATTAATGTAGAAGGAACTAATTATGATGTACTTGACAGATCTAACTTAGCATTAATGTTTACTTCTAGACCAAAATCTAAGTGGATTTTAGGAGCTAACTATGAGATTAATAAAATTGGTTTTGCTATTAACAACACATACTTCGGTAAAACAACGTTCAAGCAAAAGTTTATGAGTTCTGATTTAAGAACTGAGTTTACGCCAAAAATCATTACAGATTTAGCAGTAAACTTTAAAGCTTCAGAGAAGTTAACAGTTGCTTTTAACATTAACAACTTATTGAACATCTTGCCAGAATGGGCTTTCAAAGCAGAAAATGCTGCTGGACAAGCAATTATTGATGATACTTCTGTAATATCAATTGCAGACGGTGGTTCAGGATTAACACAACTTGAAAATGAGGCAAACGCTATTACTTTTAATGGTCGTTATTCTCAAATGACGTATGATGGTTCTCACTTTAGCCAATTAGGTACTATGTTTAATTTATCTTTAAACTACCAGTTTTAAGAATAATTAGATTTAATTAATTAAAGAATGCTACTCGAAAGAGTAGCATTTTTTTT
>CAJXAS010000130.1 GCA_913050305.1 uncultured Polaribacter sp.
TCATAAGCCGCTTGTAAATCTTCAACAGGTTTGGTTTTAGAAACTGCAACTAAAGTTACATTTTCTGGAATTGAATTTTTTATTTCGGTTATTTTTTTTTGTATTTCCATGAAGTTTTTTTAAAAAATTAAACAGTAATAATTTCAACATAAAAAAATGTGTTAAAATTCATAGATTGTTAATGCACTTCTTAATTTAGGTTCTATATATGTCGTCTTTGGTGGCATTAATAGATCGCCATCTACTATTTCTTTTAGTTCTTTTATGGTTGTTGGCAACATTCCAAAAGAAACTTTAAAATCTCCTGAATCTACTTTAGACTTCAACTCTAAGCTATCTGTTTTATTTTGAGAGTATACAATCTTAGAATCGTTTCGAATGTCATCGATTCCTAATATTGGTTTTAAAACTGTCTTATAAAGAATTTGAGCATCTAATTTACTTAATGCATCTGTAAAATTATATAAAGATTTTCGCAAATACAAAGCATAAAAATTACCATTTAAATACATGCTAAAATGATGCTTCTCTTTTGGTTTGTATAATTCTTGTCTGCGATTTTCTATTCTGAAAAAAGTATCTAATTCTATTAAAAACTCATTTGGTGTTAAGCCATTTAAATCTGTTATAAACCGATTAAATTCAAAAATACTTAATTCGCTTTCTGGCAACAAATAACTCATAAAAAAATTGTAATCTTCAGCACCTGTATGCTTCGGGTTTTCTTTTGCTAGTCTTTCTGCTAATAAACAAGAAGAGGTAGATCTATGATGTCCGTCAGCAATATATAGTGTATCAATTTCTTTAAAAGCAGTTGTTATTTTTTCAATATCAATGGCATTATTTACAACCCAAAGTACATGTGTATCCTTATCGGTTGTAGAAAATTCATATTCTGGTCTTTGTACTTTATATTTCTTTATGATGGAATCAATTTCTTCATTATCAGGGTACGTGAGCAATACTGGTTCTGCATTAAAACCTGTATTTTTTAAGTAATTCTCAAATAATAATTCTCTCTTCTTAAGCGTTCCTTCGTGTTTTTTAATAACTTTGTTATGATAATCGGCAACAGAAGTTGCAGCAATTATTCCGCAGAAAGATTTGGTAGCTGTATTTTTTTGATAAATATAAAAAGCAGGTATTTTGTCTTGCGTAAAAACTTTATCTTCTTTAAATTCTAGATATCTATTGTGCACCAATTTAAAACGCAATTCTCCGAAAATATTTTGTTTCTGATATTTGTAACCAGGGTTAATTACGTGTAAAAATGTAAACGGATTAAAAGCCAATTTAGCATTCCGCATTTCTGGAGTATAAATTTCGTATGGTTTAGAAGAAACCATCGCTACTTTATCTCTACTTGCCCTAACTGCTTTAAAAGGTTTTACAATTGCCATATTTTAGCTTAAAAGCTTAATAATTTGTTTTGCTAATTCTGTACCAATTCTGTCTTGCGTTTCTTTTGTACCCGCACCAATATTCGGAGTTAAAGAAATTTCTGGATTCATTAATAACTGCACAGCTGGTTTTGGTTCTGTTTCAAAAACATCTAAGCCTGCAAACTGAACTTTACCACTTTCTATAGCCATTACTAAATCTACTTCATGTAAAATTCCACCTCTTGCAGTATTTATAATTCCTACACCATCTTTCATTTTTTCGATTTCTTTTTTCGAGATAACGTAATCTTCTTGCGCAGAAACATGAAGTGTAATAAAATCTGCCTCTTTTAATAGTTCATCTTTCGGAATGGTATCAATATTTATAGTTAGTTTTTGTCCGTTAAAAAAATCAACAGAAATAGGAGCATTTGTAATAATATCATCTGTTGCTATTACGTTCATTCCTAAACCTAAACCAATTTTTGCAACTGCTTGACCAATGCGTCCAAAACCGACAATACCAATTGTTTTTCCTTTTAATTCTATTCCTTGAGAATAGGCTTTTTTTAATTCTTTAAAACGAGAATCTCCTTCTAAAGGCATTTCTCTATTCGAAGCGTGCAGAAATCTTGCCAAACCAAATAAATGTGCAAAAACTAATTCCGCCACAGAACTAGCTGAAGCTTCAGGGGCATTTATAACATATAAACCTTGGTCTTCTGCATACTCAGCGTCAATATTATCCATGCCAACTCCAAGAACACCAATTAACTTTATACTCGGGCAGGCATCTACTAACTCTTGTCTTACTTGGGTTGCGCTTCGCACTAAAATACCATCAATAGTATGTTCGTTTATGTAGTTTTCTAATTGATTTTGTGCAACTTTCGTAGTAAGTACTTCAAAACCTCCTTTTTCTAAAGCGTCAATTCCGCTTTGAGAAATTCCATCATTTGCTAATATTTTCATCATCTATTCAAACATTCAAAAATTGAAATATTCAAAAATTATTGCATTTCTGAATTCTCAAATTATTATATTATTTTTTTGCTTCTAATTCTTGCATTATATCTACCAAAACTTGAACACTATATAGCGGCAAAGCATTATACATACTTGCTCTATAGCCACCAACACTTCTATGACCATTTAAGCCACTAATACCAGCGGTACTCCACATAACATCAAAAGTTTCTTTTAAAGAAGCGTCTGTTAATGTAAAGGTAGCATTCATAGTACTTCTATCTTCTTTGGCAACAATTCCTGTAAAAAGTGAATTTCTATCAATTTCAGTATATAAAAGTGCTGCTTTTTTATTGTTTACTTCTTCAATAAATTTAATTCCGCCTAAATCTTTTAACCATTGCATTGTTAACATAGAAACATATACAGCAAAAACAGATGGCGTATTGGCCATACTTTCTTTAGCTATATGTACTTGGTAATCTAACATGGTAGGTATTTGTCTTTCTACTTTTCCTAAAATTTCTTCTTTAATAATAACAAGTGTAGTTCCTGCAGGACCCATATTTTTCTGCGCGCCTGCATAAATTAAATCAAATTTTTCAAAATCTAACTGACGTGAAAAAATATCTGAACTCATATCACAAACTAGAGAAACGTTTGTTTCTGGAAAAGCTTTCATTTGTGTTCCTACAATGGTATTATTACTTGTACAGTGAAAATAATCTGCATCTTCAGGAACTGTATACCCTTTAGGAATGTAATTAAAATCTTTATCTTTTGAAGAGCCAACTTCTAGCACTTCTCCAAAAGCTTTTGCTTCTTTTATGGCGTTGTTTGCCCAAGTACCTGTGTTTAAATACGCTGCTTTTTTATGTAATAAATTGTAAGCAACCATTAAAAACTCTAAACTTGCACCACCTTGTAAAAAAACAGCTTTGTATCCTTTATTTTCTAAGCCCAATAATTCTAAAGCTAAAGATCTAGCTTTTTCCATTACTTCTACAAAAGATTTACTTCTGTGAGATATTTCAATTAAAGATAAATCATCATCATTAAAATTAAGCACTGCTTCAGATGCTTTTTCCAAAACTTCTTGTGGCAGAATACAAGGACCTGCGCTAAAATTATGTTTTTTCATTATTTATAGTTTAGATAAAAACTCTAGAGTATTAACTCCATCTGCGTAATCCCATAATTGCGGATATTGTGTTTCTCCAAATGCAATTTCATTTTCTATAAAATCTTTGGCCACAATACATTGAATTTTTTGTTTGTCTTGGTGTAATTTTATTTTTAAATCGATTGGATTGTCATAATATTCATAAAAAATAGTCGCAATAGGAGAGGAGTAACTCTCATCTTCCTTAATCATTAAAAAGCCATTTTCTAATAAATCGAACAAACTCATTAAATAAACTGCTTTATTATAATCGTAATTATTAGCATATTTTGCATTGTTAATGATATCTTTTTGAACGAACATTCCATTAAAGAAATTGTTAAAATCATAATCTCTTGGCACATAAAGCTTAGAGACAGATCTGCAGCCCAATCCAAAGTACCTAAAAACATCTTCAGATAATTTTTCTAAATCTTCTTCTGTTTCTTTTCCTGTAATTACAGCAACAGAATTTCTGCTTTTTCGAATAATGTTTGGCTTGTCTTTAAAATAATACTCAAAATAACGCGCTGTATTGTCGCTTCCCGTTGCAATTACGGCATCAAAATTCTCAATTTTTTGTTCCGTAAATGTGATACTTCCTTTCAAATCAATATCTACATATTCCAAATATTTAGCTAAAAAAGGTAATAAATGTTTGTCGCTAGAAGACTGCTTTACCAATACCGAATGACCAGAAATTAAAACAGATAAAAAATCATGAAAACCAACTAATGGAATATTTCCTGCCATAACAATTGCAACCTTCTTTGGTGCATTATTATCTATTGGGTTCTGAGACACCCATGCTTCTAAGTTGCTTTTTGTTAATGCTTTAGACCAACTATTTAAAGCAAATATAATATTGTCTTTCGTAAACCAAGAATTTTTTTCTTGAGCTACTTTTATTTGATGCTTAAAACCATCAAAAAACAAATCATTATGTTCTATGTTAGCTGCTTTTTCAAATTTTTCTTGAGAAAACTGTCTTAAAAAAGCTCCTAATTTCACAAAAGCAGTAATTCTATTTTGAATACTATCCATTTATTTTGGTTGTAACTTTATTTCACGTTATTTTTGCAATTGCAAAGGTACAAAACAGAAAAGAAAATTATGGCAATTATAATAACAGATGAATGCATAAATTGTGGAGCATGTGAACCAGAGTGCCCAAATACTGCAATTTATGAAGGAGCAGACGATTGGAAATATTCTCAGGGAACAGATTTAAAAGGAAAAGCAGTATTACCAAACGGTAAATCTGTTAACGCCGATGAAACGCAAGAACCAATTTCAGATGAAATTTATTATATTGTTGCAGATAAATGTACAGAATGTAAAGGTTTTCA
>CAJXAS010000131.1 GCA_913050305.1 uncultured Polaribacter sp.
AGTTCCCAGCAGCGTCTCCTTTCCAAGCTTTTACAAAAGCGAAATCTGCTTTAAAGGCGGGCTCTAAAACATACATTTTACCATCAAACTCTCTAGTTTCTTTACCTTCGGCTACTTCAGTACCAAAACCTGCAGGTGTGTAAAATGCAGGAAAACCTGCTTGTGCAGCTCTGCATTTTTCTGCTAAAGTTCCCTGTGGTGTAAGCTCTACTTCCAACTCTCCGGACAGCATTTGTCTTTCAAACTCGTCGTTTTCACCAACATATGAAGAAATCATTTTTTTAATTTGCTTGTTTTGAAGTAACAAACCTAAACCAAAGTCATCTACACCAGCATTATTAGAAATACAAGTTACGTCTCTAACATCTAATCTTACTAATTCTGAAATAGCATTTTCAGGAATTCCGCACAAACCAAAACCACCCAACATAAAAGTCATTTCACTTTTTACATCAGCCAAAGCTTCTTGTACATTCTTTACTTTTTTATTAATCATATGATTCTTTATTATGACTTTTATTCAAACATTTTTTACGCATCTCAAAAAATTTATGACCAAGTATATAGAATAACAGATCAAAGAAGTTTTAAAAATCGATATCTTCTTCTATAATGATAACTTTTTTTTCATTCTCTTTTTTCTCATCTTTCTCATCTAACTCGCCTTTCTCATCCTCTTCCTTTTCTCTCTCTCCGCAATTAATATTTATTGATAAATTCTCTGGTTTCTCGAACTCTTCTTGACTAATATTTAAACTTTCATCCGCATAACATTTTTTCAAAAATAAAGCAAATGAAGGCAAAGACATTGTTGCACCTTGCCCTTTCGCAATTCCTTCAAAATGAGTAGCTCTATCTTCTCCACCCGTCCAAACTCCAGTTGCTAAATTGGGAACAATTCCCATAAACCATCCATCAGATTGGTTTTGAGTAGTGCCTGTTTTACCAGCTATTGCATTTGTAAATTCATAAGGGTACCCTGTAACATACCCTGGCTTCTCCCAAGGCAAACGCAAACGAATACCAGAACCATATTGTGTAACACCTTCTAATAAATTTAAAACTACATAGGCAGATTCTTCGCTTAAAACCTCTGCTGTTTTAGGTCTAAATTCTTCTAAAACGGTTCCGTTTTTATCTTCTATCCTTGTAATAATCATTGGACTTACGCGCAAGCCTTTGTTTGCAAAAGTAGAATAGGCACTTACCATTTCTAATAATGATAATTCTACAGCTCCAAGAGCAATTGAAGGGTTTGCACGTATTCTACTTTCTATACCAGCAGCTTTTGCCAAACGCACTACGTTTTCTGGAGAAACCCTATCTATTAATCTTGCCGACATGGTGTTTACGGAACCTGCCAAACCTTCTTTTAAGGTTAACATGCCTCCATATTTATCTCCAGAATTTTTTGGTTTCCATTCTTCTGGAATTCCATATTTTCCTTTAGGAATTGTATATGGAATATTCGGAAAAGAGTCACATGGAGATAATTTTAATTGATTAATTGCTGTTGCATATACAAATGGTTTAAAAGTAGAACCAACTTGTCTTTTTTGTTGCGCAACGGCATCAAACTTAAAATGTTTATAATTTATACCACCAACCCAAGCTTTTATGTGCCCGGTTTGTGGTTCTATTGACAATAAACCTGAGCGTAAAAAGTATTTATAATATTTTATAGAATCATTGGGAGACATAATGGTATCTAAATCACCTTTATAAGAAAACACCTTCATTTTTGTCTTCTTATCAAAGACTTTTGCTATGTATTTTGGTGATTTCCCTGCAGACTTTAAACGCTTATATCTATCCGAGTTTTTCTTAGCTCTGTTTAGAATTGTATTAATTTGGCTTTTTTCCAGATCATAAAAAGGAGCTAATTTGTTGCTTTTTTGTTCTTTAAAAAAGTAAGATTGCAAATTAGACATGTGCTCATCTATAGCTTCTTCTGCATATTGTTGCATTCTAGAATCTATGGTTACAAAGATTTTTAAACCATCTTCAAAAATGTTATATTGTTCTCCGTTTGGTTTTGGATGCTCTTGCACCCACGTGCGCATTATTTTTTGTAAATGTCCTCTAAAATAGGTTGCAGAACC
The DNA here is from genome assembly GCA_913050305.1 of uncultured Polaribacter sp. Taxonomy (GTDB): domain Bacteria; phylum Bacteroidota; class Bacteroidia; order Flavobacteriales; family Flavobacteriaceae; genus Polaribacter. Next base: position 2,103 of record CAJXAS010000131.1, read on the forward strand.
GTCTTTATGACTCTCTTTATGAATATCTAAACCTAAATCTAATTTTTGTAAAGAGTCTTTTTCGACGCTTGTAATAAAATTACTTCGTGTCATTTGCTTTAACACCACATTTCTGCGCTGTTTTACTTTTGCTGCTCTTCTTAAAGGATTAAAATAAGAGGAATTTTTCAACATACCCACCAACATTGCAGCTTGACCTATCTTCAATTCTTTTGGTTCTTTTCCAAAGTAAATTCTAGATGCAGAACGTATTCCTACTGCTTGATTTAGAAAATCGTATTTATTCAAATACATAGCAATAATCTCATTTTTAGTATATTGCTTCTCTAATTTAGTAGCTACAACCCACTCTTTTGCTTTTTGCAACAATCTTTTAAATATATTTTTTGATGCTCTACCAGTAAACAACATTTTAGCCAGTTGTTGCGTAATTGTACTTGCACCACCACTTCCTGGTTTTAGAACTGCTCTTGCTGTTCCTTTAAAATCGATACCAGAGTGCTCATAAAAACGTTCATCTTCTGTTGCAACTAAAGCATTCACCAAATTCGTTGATAATTCTTTAAATTTTATTGGAGTTCTATTTTCTTTAGCATACTTCCCAATAGTTTTCCCGTCAATAGAAATAACTTCTGTTGCTAAGTTTGTTTGCGGATTTTCTAACTCTTCAAAGGAAGGCAGCGCATAAAGAGGATCCCAGGCAGTGTATAAAAACAATACTAAAACAAGTGTAAATCCTCCTAAAATAATTCCCCAGAACCATTTTAAATATTTTTTAAAATTAGTTGTCTTTTTCTTAGCCATTATTCATTTATTTTTTCGATGCTAAAACCAATGTCTTGCAATCCGTATAATTTTTCAATAGCGTCAATTTCTCCATTTTTTCTCATTGCGTGCCTTACATCTAAAGTATAATTTCCTGAAACAGGAAAAACCTTATGTTCTTTATAAAATAATTTATTTTCTTTTATTTCAGAAAAGCCATTACCTAAAAACATCCCAGAAATATCTGCCATTTCATAATGTAACGTATCAATAACCAAAGTATTATTGGGGAATTTTAATTCTGTAATGATATATAAATTACTAAATTCATAGTCGTTATTATTTCTAATATTGATGTATAAATTCTTCGGTAAAATGGTGTCTTTTACTTCAAAAGCAAACGCTATTTTTTCTCCAGATTTCCAAAAACTATTTTCTAGTGTTTTGTATTGATTAAATTCTATAATATCATCACAGGAAAACATCAAAGTTAAAACTAATAAAAAAATTGAAAATTTACTTTTCTGAATCGTTTCCATTTTTTGGACCGTTATTATTACGGTTTTTATTATTGTTACTTCTCTGTTTATTTGGCTTTTTCACGGCTCCCTTAGGCTGATTCTGATTTGTATTAGCGTTCGGATTAGTGTTTTTTTCAGCACTAGGCCTTGGTCTAGGTCTAGGTTTCGGTTTGTTTTGCTGCTGCGGTTGTCCTTGAGACTGTTCCTTATTTTGAACCTGTGGTTTATTCTCTTGCTTTGCCTGTGGTTTTTTTCTAGGGTTTGGCTTGTTTTGCGTCTTGCCTACAACTGCACCAACAGGTTTTTTCTTATTATTATTTTTATTATTTCTTCTGCGCTTGCTTGTTTTTGGTGCATCAAAACGTGTTAGACTATCTTGCCCAACTGCATCTTCAAAATCTACCTTTTCTGGCAATACAACATCCGCTTCATATTCTTCTAAAGAAATCGATTTTTCATTATTTTTATTTAGTGCTATTATCTCTAGAACTTGCTCTAATGTTAAACGAAACCATTTAAAGCGTTCTTCTTTGTATGTATACCAAAGATGATTTTTAAAAATATCCATCTTTACAAATACTGCTTCTCCTTTTTCAGTTTTTAACACCAAATCTTGCTTTGGAAACGTTTTTAAAGCATCTAAATACGTGTCTAATTCAAAATTTAAACAACACTTTAATTTACCACATTGTCCTGCCAGCTTTAAAGGATTTAGAGATAATTGCTGGTAACGGGCTGCAGATGTTGTTACTTTTCTAAAATCTGTTAACCATGTCGAACAACACAATTCTCTACCACAAGATCCAATACCTCCTAAACGAGCTGCTTCTTGCCTTGCACCTACTTGTTTCATTTCTACACGAATAGAAAAAGCACCTGCTAAATCTCTAATTAATTGTCTAAAATCTACTCTAGTTTCTGCTGTGTAATAAAAAGTGGCTTTATTCCCATCTCCTTGGTATTCTACATCCGAAAGTTTCATTTGTAGACCTAAGCGTCCTAAAATTTCTCTTCCTTTTCTCTGAGTCTCTTCTTCTTTAGCTCTAGATTGTTGCCAAATATCGATATCTCTTTGAGAGGCTTTTCTATAAATCTTCTTTACATCTTCATGATCTTCAGTAATTTTGCGCTTTTTCATTTGCACTTTCACCAATTCCCCTGCTAAAGAAACAGTACCAATATCGTGTCCTGGAGAACCTTCTACTGCGACAATATCTCCCATGGTTACGGGCAAATTATCTGGATTTTTATAAAAATGTTTTCTTCCGTTCTTAAAGCGAACCTCAAAAATATTAAATTTTTCTTGTCCGCTAGGCAATGTCATGTTAGACAACCAATCGAAAACAGCTAATTTATTACTACCGCTTCCGCAGGTTCCTGACCCACAATTACCATTACTTTTACAACCTTTTGGTACGCCATTTTCTGTTGTACCACAACTTCCACATG
>CAJXAS010000132.1 GCA_913050305.1 uncultured Polaribacter sp.
AGTATACCATAATTATAAAAATGAACGATTTTATTCTCTACTTTAAAATGGGTCTAAACCATGTTTTAGACTTCAATGCGTACGACCACATTTTATTTTTAATAGTTTTAGCCGTTGTATTTAGCTTTAATCAATTTAAGAAAATAGTCTGGTTGGTAACTCTTTTTACAATTGGCCACTCTACAACACTGGCATTGGCTGCTTTTGGAATTCTAAGTATAAATATGAAACTGGTTGAGTTTCTAATTCCTGTGACCATTTTTATAACGGGTACTGTAAATGTTTTCACAGCAAAACAAGCTGCCGGTGGAAAACACAGCGTAAACTTAGTTCTTGCGCTACTCTTCGGCCTAATTCATGGTTTAGGTTTTTCTAATTATTTTAAAATGATGATTGGTAGAGATGAGGACAAAATGCTTCCTTTATTAGAATTTTCTTTAGGTATAGAGGCAGCTCAAATAATTATAGTTGTAGGAATTTTATTAATTGGTGCTATTCTTCATAATTTTTTAAAAGTGAACAAAAGAGACTGGGTTTTGGTTTGCTCATCAATTGTTATAGGATTTGCAATTCAAATGATGCTAAACAGAATTTTTTGGTAATCTAAATAGTCCCCTTTCATAAAAATTTACCACTTATTAACGGTTCAATCTTATTAATCTTTTTACTTTCGTATTTATGACAACAGATAAGCAATTAAAATTTGACAAAGCTTACTTAAAAATGGCTTTAGAGTGGGGAAAACTTTCACATTGCAAGCGCAAACAAGTAGGAGCCTTAATTGTAAAAGATAGAATGATTATTTCTGACGGTTTTAATGGAACACCTACAGGTTTTGATAATTGTTGTGAAGATGAAAACGGAGCTACAAAATGGGAAGTTTTACACGCAGAGGCAAATGCCATTTTAAAAGTTGCTAGCTCTACACAATCTGCAAAAAACGCAACCCTTTACGTTACGTTATCTCCCTGCACACAGTGTAGTAAATTAATTCACCAGGCAGGTATAAAAAGAGTTGTATACGCCAATGCGTATAAAGATGATGCTGGAGTAAAATTTTTAGAAAAGGCCGGTATAGAAATAATTAATTTACCTTATGAATAAAGAAAACCTTCCACTTTTTCTTTCAATTGCCGTAGTTTTTGGAATTTTAATAGGGATGTCTTTTGGCGAAGATGCCACTAATTTTTTACCGATATCTAAAAGTGCATCCCAAGAAAGAAAAATTAAAAGACTTATTAATTTTATTGAAAATGATTACGTAGATAAAGTAAGTACAGACAATTTACTAGATGGTGCCATAACCCAAATGCTGGGCGAGCTAGATCCGCATTCTGTATACATTCCAAAAGAAAAACTACAAGCCGTAAAAGAGAACATGCAGGGTGAATTTGTAGGTATTGGTGTTCAGTTTCGAATGATTTCAGATTCTATTACTGTAGTACAACCTATAAAGGGCGGGCCCAGTATAAAAGCAGGCATAAAAGCAGGAGATCGTATTTTAATGGCAAATAAAGATACTTTATTTGGTAAAGAAATTATAAGTGATGCTGTTCCTAAATATTTAAAAGGAGCAGATAACACAGAGGTAAATCTTAAAATTTACAGAAAAAGTACAGATTCTCTTTTTAATGTAATTGTTACTCGCGGAAGTGTAAATATTAAAAGTGTAGATTTATCGTATATGCTAAATGATTCTATTGGTTATATAAAACTAGATCGTTTTGCAAGAAACACATTCACAGAATTTAAAACGTCATTAAATATCTTAAAAAAGAAGGGTATGACAGATCTAGTATTAGATCTTCGCGGCAATGGTGGTGGCTTTATAGATATTGCAAATAGCATTGTAGATGAGTTTCTAGAGGAAGACAAACTAATTGTTTTTACAAAAAATAATAAAGATGAAATTGATGAATCTTTTGCTACCAAAAAAGGAGATTTTGAAAAAGGTGGTTTGTATGTTTTAATTGATGAAAACTCTGCATCTGCCTCAGAAATTGTGGCTGGCGCTTTACAAGATAACGACAAGGGAACTATTATTGGAAGACGCTCTTTTGGAAAAGGTCTGGTACAAATAGAAATGGATCTAGGAGATGGTTCTGCGGTTCGTTTGACAACGGCTCGTTATTACACGCCTACAGGACGTTCTATTCAAAAACCATATTCTGGTAACGGAAACAAAAATTATTACCAGGAATACGAGAAAAGAATCGCTAATGGAGAGTTGCTAAGTCGAGATAGTATTCAAGTAATAGATTCTTTACAATTTAAAACTCCTAAAGGTAAAATAGTATATGGTGGTGGTGGTATTATACCCGATGTATTTGTAGGAATAGATACCTCTTCTACTCTTACCAATTTTAACTTTTATAAAATTAATAATTTTGCTTTTGATTATGTAGATAACAAGAGAACGGAATTAGAAAAATGGAAAATTGATGATTTTATTGATAATTTTGATACAGATGAAACCATTTATAATGCTTTTTTAATTGCCGTAAAAAACCGAAGAAACCCTACATCTGAAGAGAAAAAAAGTATAAAACGTTATTTAAATGCGTCTATAGCTAATGTGCTATTTGGAGATCTTGGCTTCTATAGAATTATACATCAAGAGGATAAAATGCTGCAAAAGGTATTGGAGTTGGAAAGTATACAAGAATAGCTTTTCTTTGTAGCAATGATAACAATAAATACCTCAGACAATAAGAAAGTCTATTTTGCTTCGGATCAGCATTTAGGTGCACCAACTGCAGCAGCAAGTTTTCCTAGAGAAAAAAAGTTTGTTGCTTGGTTAGATAGCATAAAAGAAGATGCAGAAGCTGTTTTTTTATTAGGTGATTTATTCGACTTTTGGTTTGAGTATAAAACTGTAGTTCCTAAAGGTTTTGTTCGAGTCTTAGGAAAACTAGCAGAACTTAAAGATGCAGGTATTCCTATTTATTTCTTTGTTGGTAATCATGATTTATGGATGAATGACTATTTTGAAAAAGAGTTAAATATTCCTGTATATCATGCTCCACAAGAATTTTGTATCAATAATAAGAAAATGCTTATTGGCCATGGAGACGGGTTAGGACCTGAAGATAAAGGATATAAACGCATGAAGAAAGTATTTACGTTTCCTTTCTTTAAATGGCTATTTAGATGGCTACATCCAGATATTGGTGTAAAACTTGGACAATACATGTCTGTAAAAAATAAAATAATTTCTGGTGATGAGGATGCCAAGTTTTTAGGTGAAGAAAATGAATGGTTGGTACAATACTGCAAACGAAAATTAGCTTCTAAACACTACGATTATTTTGTTTTTGGTCACAGACACCTTCCTTTAGAAATTAAACTACAAGAAAATTCTACCTATATAAATTTAGGTGATTGGATACAATACTTTACGTATGGTGTTTTTGATGAAAACGAGATTCATTTAAAAAAATACTAAACTTTTAAGGAAACTATTCTCCAATTTATATCTCCAGTGTTAAAATCTTTCAGGTTTTCAAAACCAACAGATTCGTGGGCCTTCAAAGATCGATGATTCTTACTATCTATCTCTGTTAGTATTCTGTCAAAAGTATTAAGACAAGTAACTGTTTTCATAAACTGGTACAACCCTCTAAAAACACCCTTCTTTCTGTAGTCTTTAGCAATACAAATTTGTCCCATAACAATATATTTTTCGTCAGAAACTAATTTAGAAATTTCATGAAACATTGGCTTTAACAGCGTAAAATCTTCAGCAAAATCCTTGGTCATAGACAAAGCAAAACCAACAACCTTATCTTCGTGTTTTGCAATGGTATGCGGGCAAACAATATTCATTGCCTTTAAAATTTCTAAAGTATGTTTTACAGTTACAAAACCATGTTCCTCTCTATCTTCTTTAGATACGTTTTCGAATAGATTTTTCTGCTGGAGCTCTAGAATTTCAGACAACTCTTTATTTGAAGTTACCTTTGAATATATAAGCATCTTTATATTTTTTTAGCAACTACCATATAGGTGTCAAAGGCATAACTTTTTCTATCTATAAATTCTACCATTTCAAAATTATTTAAGTGTAAATAAAGCTCCCATTCATTTTTAGTAAATGCTCTAACTTCTGACCTATCTTCTACAATTAATTTGATTTTGCCTTGGGTGTGCTCATAATATTTTGAATCCCAATTAAACATCAAGTTTTCTGATGTGTTGGTATTAAAAAAACTAATTCTTTCATATTTTTTTTGATCAAAAACAGCGGTATGTTTTACTTCTTTCCCTCCTTTTATTTCTTTAAAAAACCGATTTGCATCTATAAAATCAAAACACAACAAACCACCAGGTTTTAAATTTTGATGGATAGATTTTAAGCACCCAAAAATATCTTTATTTGACAGCAAGTAACTAGAAGTTCTACCCGTAATAAGTATGCTTTCTGTTTTGTTTTTCAATGAAAACTGAGTCATGTCGCCTAAAATAAAATTGCCTTTAGAGTTTTTATCTCTGCAAAGATTTATCATATCTGCACTATAATCTAGACCACAATAGGTATAATTATTATCAATAAAAAATCTTGCTAGATTACCAGAGCCACAGCCAATTTCTAAAACTTGCTTCTTTTGATATTGGTTTAAAAGCGCACTATAAAAAACAAACTCATCTTCGTAATCAATAAATGTTTGATACATTTCATCATAAATTATCTCAAAACCATTTGCATATAAACTTTGCATAGATGTGTTGTATTTTTACTTATAAAGATAAATTAAATATGTGAA
>CAJXAS010000133.1 GCA_913050305.1 uncultured Polaribacter sp.
TCGAAAATTTTCGTGTAGAACAAAAAACGGATTATGAAAAATTAGTTTTCGATATAGATACTGATGGATCAATTAGTCCTAAAGATGCATTAACAGAGGCTGCTAAAATTTTAATTCACCACTTTATGTTATTCTCTGATGAGCGTATTACTTTAGAGGCAGATGAAATTGCACAGACAGAGACATATGATGAAGAATCATTACACATGCGTCAATTATTGAAAACTAGATTAATCGATATGGATTTATCTGTTAGAGCTTTAAACTGTTTAAAGGCTGCAGAAGTAGATACATTAGGAGATTTAGTTTCTTTTAACAAAAGTGATTTAATGAAATTTAGAAACTTTGGTAAAAAATCATTAACGGAACTTGAAGAATTAGTTATTGTTAAGGGTTTAAGTTTTGGGATGGATTTAAGCAAATACAAATTAGATAGAGATTAATTTTTCATATTTTGCGCCTCATAATGAGTTGATGCAAGATGAAATATAAACAAAGGTCATGAGACACGGAAAAAAACACAATCATTTAGGAAGAACAACTTCGCATAGAAAGGCGATGTTAGCTAATATGACTTGTTCATTAATAGAGCACAAGCGTATTAACACAACAGTAGCAAAAGCAAAAGCTTTAAGAGTATTTGCAGAGCCATTAATTACGAAGTCTAAATCTGATACAACTCACAATAGACGTATTGTTTTTTCTTACTTACGTGATAAATTTGCGGTTACAGAATTGTTTAAAGAAGTTTCTGTAAAAGTTGCAGATAGACCAGGAGGTTATCTTCGTATTATAAAGTTAGGAAATCGTCAAGGAGATAATGCTCCAATGGCAATGGTAGAATTAGTTGATTATAACGAAATCTACAATCCTAATAGTAAAAAAACAAAGAAAACTACAAGAAGAGGAAGAAGCAAGAAGGCTGATGATGCTCAAGTAGAAGGAACTGTTGCAGAAGAGAAATCTGAAGAATAAATAGAAATGAAAATTTTTTAATTTATATAAAAAGGGATAAGCGTTTACGTTTATCCCTTTTTTTATATTTTTGCGTCAACATATACAATTAAATAGCAATGAAATATCAAACTAGAAAGAGAGCATTAGTTTTATTAGCAGACGGAACTATCTTTTATGGAAAATCGGTGGGTATAGAAGGAACTTCAACAGGTGAAATTTGTTTTAATACAGGTATGACAGGGTATCAAGAAATATTTACAGACCCTTCTTATTTTGGTCAAATTATGGTAACAGCCAATGCACATATTGGTAATTACGGTATTAATGATAAGGAAGTAGAATCAGATGGTATTAAGATATCTGGATTAATTTGTAGAAACTTTAGTTTTACTCATTCTAGAGTGGACTCTAATGGAAATTTGAAAGACTGGTTTGAAAAACATAATATTGTAGCTATATCTGATGTAGATACAAGAGCATTGGTTGCGTATATTAGAGATAATGGTGCTATGAATGCAATTATTTCTACAGAGATAGGGAATATTGAAGGGTTAAAGAAACAATTGGCCAATGTTCCTACTATGGAAGGTTTAGAGTTGGCTTCTAAAGTATCAACTAAAAAAGCTTATTATATAGGTGATGAGAATGCACCTATAAAAATTGCTGCTTTGGATATTGGTATTAAAAAGAATATTTTAAGAAATTTAACGAGCAGAGGAGCGTATATTAAAGTATTTCCTTTTAATTCAAAGTTTGCAGAATTAGCTGCTTTTAATCCGGACGGTTATTTTATCTCTAATGGTCCTGGAGATCCTGAGCCCTTAATAGATGCTCAAGAAGTAGCAAAAGAAATTATTAAAAGCAATGTGCCGTTATTTGGTATTTGCCTAGGTCATCAAGTAATCGCCTTAGCTAATGGAATTTCTACTTATAAAATGCACAATGGTCATAGGGGGATAAACCATCCAGTCAAAAACCTTTTAACAGGTAAGGGTGAGATAACTTCTCAGAATCATGGTTTTGCAATTAATAAAGAAGAAACAGAGAATAATAAGGATGTAGAAATTACACATGTTCATCTAAATGATCATACGGTTGCAGGTATACGTTTGAAAAATAAACCGGTTTTTTCTGTTCAGTATCATCCAGAGGCTAGCCCGGGTCCGCATGATTCAGAGTATTTATTTGATCAATTTATAGAAAATATTAAAGAAGCGAAAAAATCGCGGGTATAATTTTAATATACTTATTTTTTAAAAAAATTTCCTGCGCATTTATTGTGCGGGTTTTTTTTATTAGGTTTCAGCAAACGTTTTCGTAATTAATGAAAGACATATTATTAAATGATTTATACATTTTGTAATTTAGCAATGTTAGATTTTAAATTAATTAAATACAATATATAATGAGTATTATTATTAGCGTTCACGCACGTCAAATTTTTGATTCAAGAGGAAACCCAACGGTAGAGGTAGATGTAACTACAGAAAATGGAATTTTAGGAAGAGCAGCAGTGCCATCTGGTGCTTCGACAGGAGAGCACGAAGCAGTAGAATTACGTGATGGAGGCAAAGCTTACATGGGTAAAGGTGTTTTAAAAGCTGTAGAAAACGTTAATAAAATTATTTCAGCAGAATTATTAGGTGTTTCTGTGTTTGAACAAAATGCAATTGATCAATTAATGATTGATTTAGACGGAACTCCAAATAAATCTCAATTAGGTGCGAACGCAATTTTGGGTGTTTCATTAGCAGTAGCTAAAGCCGCGGCAAATGAATTAGGTATGCCTTTATATAGGTATGTAGGTGGTGTTTCTGCAAATACTTTGCCAGTTCCAATGATGAATATTATTAATGGAGGTTCTCACTCTGACGCTCCTATTGCTTTTCAAGAGTTTATGGTGATGCCAGTTAAAGCTGAAACTTTTTCTCAAGCAATGCAAATGGGTTCTGAAATTTTTCACAACCTAAAGAAAGTATTACACGATAGAAATTTATCTACTGCTGTAGGTGATGAAGGGGGGTTTGCTCCTAACTTAGCAGGCGGTACTGAAGATGCATTAGAAACGATTGCTTTAGCAGTTGGTAATGCTGGGTATACATTAGGAGATGATATTATGATTGCTTTAGATTGTGCAGCTGCAGAATTTTATGTGAATGGTAATTATGACTACTCTAAGTTTGAAGGGGAAACAGGTAAAGTTCGTTCTTCTAAAGAGCAAGCAGACTATTTAGCTGAGTTATCAGAAAAATACCCTATTATTTCTATTGAAGATGGTATGGATGAAAACGATTGGGACGGTTGGAAATATTTAACGGAAAAGATTGGAGATAAAGTACAATTAGTTGGTGATGATTTATTTGTTACTAATGTAGAACGATTATCGAGAGGAATAGAAAATGGAATTGCAAATTCAATTTTAATTAAAGTAAATCAAATTGGTACATTAACAGAAACTATCGCTGCTGTAAATATGGCTAAAAATGCTGGTTATACATCTGTAATGTCTCATAGATCTGGTGAAACAGAAGATAATACAATTGCAGATTTAGCAGTTGCTTTAAATTGTGGACAAATAAAAACTGGGTCTGCATCTCGTTCAGATAGAATGGCGAAGTACAACCAATTATTAAGAATCGAAGAAGAGTTAGGCGATGTTGCTTATTTCCCTAAAGAAAGAGCATTTAATATTTAATTTCAAAGCTCGAAAGTACAAAGCCTCTCAATTTTTATTGAGAGGTTTTTTTTGTTAAAGAACTTAATAAGTTAAGATTACTTTAAAATATTAAAATTCTACTAGAAGTAATTATGGATTGCTGCAAAATTTGGTATCTTCGTGCCATTAAGAATTATAGATCAAAACCATTATAAATGTCAGATATAGCTAAATTACAAATAGGAGAAAATTCATATGAATTTCCTTTGGTAAAAGGAACAGAGAATGAAGTTGCAATAGATATTAAATCGTTAAGAGCCGCTACAAACGGTGTAATAACTATCGATGCTGGTTTCAAAAACACAGGTTCTTGTGAAAGTGGTATAACATTTTTAGATGGAGAAAAAGGAATTTTAAGATATAGAGGCTATTCTATAGAAGAGTTGGCAGAAAAAGCAGATTTTTTAGAAGTTGCTTATGCTTTAATTTTCGGAGAATTACCAACAAAAGAAGAATTAGAAAAGTTTCACGCAGACATAAAGGCTAAATCTGTTGTAGATGATGATGTTCGAAAAATACTAGAAGCGTTTCCGAAGACAGCACATCCTATGGGGATTTTATCTTCATTAACAAGTGCTTTAACAGCTTTTAATCCGTCTTCTGTGAATGTGAATTCAGAAGAAGAAATGTACAATGCTATTGTGAAAATAATGGGTAAATTTCCTGTATTAGTAGCTTGGACAATGCGTAAGAAATCTGGTTTGCCTTTAAATTATGGTTCTAAATCTTTAGGTTATGTAGAGAACATCATGAAGATGATGTTTGAAGAGCCAAATGAAGAATATATAATAAATCCTATTATAAAAGATGCCTTAGATAAATTATTAATTTTACACGCAGATCATGAGCAAAACTGTTCTACTTCTACGGTAAGAATTGCAGGTTCATCCCATGCTGGATTATTTGCATCTTTATCAGCAGGAATCTCAGCGCTTTGGGGACCATTACATGGTGGTGCAAATCAAGCCGTTTTAGAGATGTTAGAAGCGATAAAGGAAGATGGAGGAGACACTAAGAAATATATGGCTAAGGCTAAAGACAAGAATGATCCTTTTAGATTGATGGGATTTGGTCATA
>CAJXAS010000134.1 GCA_913050305.1 uncultured Polaribacter sp.
GGAATGTTAACTTCTGGCGTATTTGCCATTCTCCATTGACTCCAAGAACGACCCCAATTTTTACTTTTTCTAATATTTTCAATTGCAAACACATGAATAGATTTTTCTAATACAGCAGCATTCATTTTTTGAAGTGCAGCAACGTTTGCTTTGTATAAGCTTCTACCGTGCGTTCCTACAATTAAATGCTTTGCTGTTGGTTGTATTACCAAATCATGTACTGCAACATTTGGTAAATTATTACTAAATGCTTCCCAAGAACCTCCGCTATTTAGAGAAACATACACACCATTATCTGCACCTACATATAACATGTTTTCGTTTTCAGAATCTTCTCTAATTACATTTACCGCAGCTACAGGAAGTGAATTTCCAATATTTTTCCATGTTTGTCCGTAATCATTAGAAACATACACATATGGTGTAAAATCATCAAAACGATATCCATTTAAAGTTACATACACACGCTCTTTTTTAAATTTTGAAGCAATGACCCGAGACACCCACAAATTTTGAGGTAAATTGTTGGAAATACGCATCCAGCTACCTCCACCATTTTTAGTTATATTGATGTTTCCGTCATCTGATCCTGTATAAATTAATCCAAATTTAAATGGACTTTCAGATATTGAAGTCAAGGTTCCATAAGCAACATTTCCTTTTTTCCCACCGGTGGTTAAATCTCCAGAAATTGTTTCCCAATCGTCTCCTTTATTCAATGATCTGTGCAATTTATTTCCTCCTAAGTATAAAATATCTTGGTTGTGTTTTGATAAATGAATAGGAGTTTGCCAGTTAAAACGGTACGGATTTTCACCTAATACGTGTTTTGGTTGAATGTATTCTTGCGTTCCTGCTGCCCTATCGATTCTGTAGTAATTTCCAAACTGATACCCCGTGTATACAATATTTGGGTTTCTATCATCTACCTGCACCTGCATGCCGTCTCCTCCCATAATAGATTCATACGGGTTTTGACCAGATTGTTTCCAACCCTTGTTAATTTTTGCATTATTGTCTGCCACCCAAACACCATTGTCTTGCAAACCACCATATACTTTATAGTTTTTCTGATTGTCTGCATACACCGAATAAAATTGCCCAACCGCAGGGTCGTTTAACTTTGTCCAGTTTTTACCATCATCATAAGACATGTTTAAACCCCCATCATTCCCATTTAAAATATGACCTGCTTTTTTAGGGTTTATCCATAGTGCTTGATGATCTGAATGCACATTTTCTTTACTAATTGAAGTAAATGTTTTTCCGGCATCTTTAGACTTTATAATTGGAACACCTAAAACGTATATTCCGTTTTCATCTTGCAAGTCTACTCTAATTTCACCAAAATAATAGCCATAAGAACTATACACACCATCTAAAAAATTATCATGTGTTTTCTTCCAAGAGGTACCCCCATTTGTTGTTTTAAAAACTTCTGCACCGACTACTTGCGTATCAAATAACATCGCATTTGCATCTTCTAAAAACTTTGCCAAGTCTATTGGTTTTACAGAACCAACACGCACCATTTGTTTTACATTTTCTGCTCTATATTTTTCTTGAAAGCCGTTATCTTTTAAATATGTATTTAATTTTTTATCTTCTAAGTTTAAAAAATCTGCAGAAGACATTGTTTTAAAATCTTCTTTAGAAAGGTCATCTGAAGCCTTTTTAGCTTCATCTTTTGGTCTTCTAAACTGGCTATCATGCAAGGCATATACGGTGTTTTCATTAAAAACAGCCAATCCAATTCTACCTACACCGTCTCCCGTTGGAAATCCGCTTTTATCTGCAATCTTAGTCCAAGAGTTTCCTGCATCTATACTTTTGTAAATACTCGAACTATTTCCATCCCCGTCAAAATTCCATGCTTTACGCTCTCTTTCCCAAGAAGCAGCATACATAATATTAAAGTTTTGTGGCGCAACTGCAACATCTATAACTCCTGTATTTTCGTTTATAAATAAGGTCTTTGTCCATGTTTCTCCACCATTTATTGTTTTAAATATTCCTCTTTCTAAGTTTGAAGAGTATAAATGACCAATAACACCAACAACAACCTCATCTGTATTGTTAGGATTGATTAAAATTCTACTCACATGATGCGAATCTAACAGCCCTACATTTATCCAAGTCTCCCCTTTATCCGTAGACTTTAACATTCCAATTCCGGCATAACTAGAGCGAGATGAGTTTTTTTCACCTGTACCTACCCAAATTGTTCCAGAAGACCAATCTACTGCAATATCACCAATGTTTTGTGTTGGAGAATTGTCTAAAACAGGTGTAAAAGTTGTTCCGTTATTATTTGTGTACCACAAACCTCCAGATGCATACCCTACATAAAATTCTGATGTATTATTAGGGTTTACAGCAACATCTGCCACACGACCACTCATTACCGTTGGCCCAATGTTGGTAAATGCCACATTTTTTACTAGGGAAGATTGCATCATTTGATGCTTCTTCTCAAGGGAGTTTTGTGTAATGTCTGAGTTTGTTGGTGTTTGTGCGGTTAATACGAATGAAAAACAAAGTATTAAAAGTGTGAAAATAGATTTCATAAGGGCTAAAGTTTAATTTAAAAAATTGAAATTACCACTTGTAATTTCAATATCAAAATAATTAACATAAAATTGAGTTCTCGTAAATATTTTTCTCCAACTTTAAAGAATGTATCTTTGTGGGCTGAAACAACTACATAAAGTTGCTTTCGTAAATATTATTTATGACATTTAAAGATTTAGGTTTATCTCCACCGTTGGTAAAAGCTGTTGAAGAGAAAGGATATACCAAACCATCACCAATTCAAGAGAAAGCAATTCCACATATATTAGCAGGAAAAGACATTTTAGCTTCGGCACAAACAGGAACAGGAAAAACAGCTGGTTTTACTTTACCTGTTTTACAGCATTTAGTAGCAACAAGGCACCCAAAATACAGGCCTTTACGTGTTTTAGTACTAACACCAACAAGAGAATTGGCTGCACAAGTACAAGACAATGTTAGAGAATATAGTAAATATGTAGATATTAAATCTGCAGTAGTTTTTGGTGGTGTAAACGCAAAACCACAAATTGCAACCTTAAGAAGTGGTGTAGACATTTTAGTGGCAACACCGGGTAGATTGTTAGATTTACATGATAGAAAAGCGCTTTCATTTAAAAGAATTGAAGTTTTAATTTTAGATGAAGCAGACAGAATGTTAGACATGGGTTTTGTTAGAGACATTAACAAAATTATAAGCTATATGCCTGCTGAGCGTCAAAATTTGATGTTCTCTGCAACCTTTTCTAATGATATTAAAAAATTAGCCTCTGGTATTTTAAGAAATCCTGTTTCTGTAGAAACGGCTCCGCAAAATTCAACAGCAAAAAAAGTAACCCACAAGGTTTATAAGGTTGATAAAAGCAAAAAAACAGAGTTTACCATAAAGTTAATAAAAGACGGGAATTGGAATCAGGTTTTAATCTTTACAAGAACAAAACACGGTGCCAATAAATTAACTGAAAAGTTAGTAAAAGCAGGAATTTCTGCAGCCGCTATTCACGGAAATAAAAGTCAAGGTGCAAGAACAAAAGCATTAAAAAACTTTAAAGATAATTCTATTAAAATTTTAGTTGCTACAGATATTGCAGCGCGTGGTTTAGACATTCCTTTATTACCACATGTTGTTAATTTTGAATTGCCCAATGTGCCAGAAGATTATGTGCATAGAATTGGTAGAACAGGAAGAGCGGGAGCTGCTGGAGAAGCAATTTCTTTAGTATGTAGTGAAGAGAGTGAATACCAAAGTGAAATAGAAAAATTACTAAATGAGAAATTAGCTTCTACTATTGTAGAAGGTTTTGAACCAACAGATACAGATCCTCCAAAAAGAGCAGCATCACAAAGTAAAGGTTCTTTTGGCAAAAAGAATAAAGGAGGAGGTTCTCAAGGAAACAAACCAAAAAGCAAACCTCATTTTAAAGGAAACAAACCCTCTGAACCTTCTGGAAGAGGAAGATCTAATCCACCTAAAAAGAAGCGTTATTAAAACATAAGTAACTTCTTTAATTATATACTTCAAACCCTTTCTGTTTTTAAAAACAGAGAGGGTTTTTTAATTATTGCTACCTTTGTATTTCAATATAAATTTACTTGTATGAAATACGATAAAATAGATCCACAATTATTTATAAAAAACCGTAAAAACTTTGCTTCACAAATGAAGTCAAATAGCTTAGCTGTTTTCAATTCAAATGATGTCTATCCAATAAGTGCAGATAGTACAATGCCATTTGAACAACAAAGAGATCTCTTTTATTTAAGTGGTGTAGATCAAGAAGCAAGTGTATTAATGTTGTTTCCTGATTGCCCGAATGAAAATTTTAGAGAAGTTTTGTTTGTTACAGAAACCAATGCACATATTGCTGTTTGGGAAGGTGAAAAATTAACAAAAAAAGCAGCAACCGATACTTCTGGTATTGCCACAATATATTGGTTACAAGATCTAGAAAAAGTATTGTTTGAAATGACTTCTTACGCAGATACTTTTTATATAAATACCAATGAACACTATAGAGCAAATGTAGAAACTGAAACGCGTGAAGATCGTTTTACAAAATGGTTATTAGCAAAATA